>NZ_JAHACR010000316.1 GCF_018375725.1 Burkholderia sp.
ACGTTGTCTCGTTTTTCCGGGCTGGAGCTGAGCCCGGCGCCGATCCGCAACGTGATGTCCGACCTGGAGGAGCTCGGCCTCGTTTCGAGCCCGCACACGTCGGCGGGCCGTGTGCCGACGCCGCGCGGCTACCGCCTGTTCGTCGACACGATGCTGACGGTCGAGACGCCGATCGATGCCGAAGCCGTCACGCGCCAGGTACAGAGCACGCTGCAGGCGGGCGAGCCGCAGCAGCGGGTCGTGGCGGCCGCGGCGAGCGTGCTGTCGAACCTGTCGCAGTTTGCCGGCGTCGTGCTGACGCCGCGCCGCAGCCATGTGTTCAAGCAGATCGAATTCATGCGCCTGTCGGACAAGCGCATCCTGCTCATCATCGTCACGCCGGAAGGCGACGTGCAGAACCGGATGCTGGCGACGCCGCGCGACTATTCGCCATCGGAACTGACCGAAGCGTCCAACTACATCAACGCGCATTTCGCCGGCCTGTCGTTCGACGATGTGCGGCGGCGCCTGCGCGACGAGATCGACCAGTTGCGCGGCGACATGACGACATTGATGCACGCGGCCGTGACGGCGAGCACCGAGGTGCCGGACACGGAAGACACCGTGCTCATTTCCGGTGAGCGCAACCTGCTCGAAGTCGCGGACCTGTCGTCCGACATGGCGCGGCTGCGCAAGCTGTTCGACGTGTTCGACCAAAAGACCGGCCTCCTGCAGTTGCTCGACGTATCGAGCCACGCCCAGGGCGTGCAGATTTTCATCGGCGGCGAATCGACGCTCGTGCCGATCGAGGAAATGAGCGTCGTCACCGCGCCTTACGAGGTGAACGGCAAGATCGTCGGCACGCTCGGTGTGATCGGCCCGACGCGGATGGCGTACAACCGCGTGATCCCGATCGTCGATATCACCGCGCGGCTGCTGTCGCTCACGCTCAGCCAGCAATAGCCGGCGTTCCGTCATCGTGTCCCGGCGCGGGGCGCCGCGCAATCGGCCGAACGGCCAGTCACCGCACCGGAGATGGCCCGCTATAATTGAGGGCCGTCCGGTTTTGTGCACGAGCACATTCTTGCCTATGCGCTTCGATCTAGAGCCGCCATCGAGTGTCGCGGCTGCCCATCGCGTCGCGGTGCTGCTGATCAACCTCGGCACGCCCGACGCGCCGACGCCGCGCGCGGTCCGGCGCTATCTCGCCGAATTCCTGTCCGATCGCCGCGTGGTCGAAATTCCGCAGGCGGTCTGGCAGATCCTGTTGCGCACGCTGATCCTGCCGCTGCGCGGAAGGGCGTCCGCGAAGAAGTACGCGACCGTCTGGATGCCCGAGGGGTCGCCGCTGCGCGTGTATACAGAGCGCCAGGTCGAGGGCGTGCGGCATCTGCTCGCGTCGAACGGCTATCAGGTGCTGGTCGATTACGCGATGCGCTACGGCAGCCCGAACATCCCGCAGGTGCTCTCCCAGCTCAAGCACGCCGGCGTCGAGCGCGTGTTGCTGATGCCGATGTATCCGCAGTATTCGTCGTCAACGACGGCGACCGCCTTCGACGCCGCCTTCAAGCCCCTTTCGCGCATGCGCAACCAGCCCGAGGTACGCACCGTGCGCCATTACGCCGATCATCCGGCGTACATTCACGCGCTCGCCGAGCAGGTGCGGCAGTATTGGGCCGCGCGCGGTCGCCCCGATTTTGCGGCGGGCGACAAGCTGGTGCTGAGCTTCCACGGTGTGCCAAAGCGCACGCTCGACCTCGGCGATCCATATCACGATCAGTGTCAGCAGACGGCCGCGCTGCTGATGGCGGCGCTCGGCCTGTCGACGATCGAATGCCGCGTGACCTTCCAGTCCCGCTTCGGCAAGGCGGAGTGGCTGCAGCCGTACACCGCGCCGACCTTGCGCGAACTGGGCGAGGCCGGCGTGCAGCGCGTGGACGTGTTCTGCCCTGGCTTCACCGCCGATTGTCTCGAGACGATCGAGGAGATCGGAATGGAAGTGCGCGACGAGTTTCTGGCCGGCGGCGGTAAGTCGTTCCATCGCATTCCGTGCCTGAACGGCGCGCATGCGTGGATCGGCGCGCTCGGCGAGATCATCGCGGAGAATCTGCAAGGCTGGCCGGTCAAGACGACGCAGCCGGAATCGGTAAGCTGACGCGATGAACTACAAGATTTCCCTCGAGCCCGGCGCACGGATGCGTATCGACAAGTGGCTGTGGGCCGCGCGGTTCTTCAAGACGCGCTCGCTGGCGGCCGACGCGGTCGACAAGGGACGGGTGCGGATCGGCGGCGCGCCGGTCAAGCCGGCCAAGGAAGTGCGTGTCGGCGACGAGGTCGAGATTGCGATCGACAGCGTGGTCTGGCACATTGCCGTGCTGGGCATTTGCGACGTGCGCGGGCCGGCGAGCGTCGCGCAGACGCTTTATGCCGAATCGGAATCCGGGCGGGCCAAGCGGCTCGCCGAGCAGGAGCGGCGGCGCATGTTCCGCGAGCCGTCGGCCGAACTGCACGGCCGGCCGACGAAGCGCGATCGCCGTATCATCGACAAATTTTCGGGTGGTGGCTGAACATCGGATCGAATGTCGCCCGCGCGCTTCCGTATTCGGTCGTACGGTCGGTGACCGCACCCGAAAGGCAGATGGTGGTGGTGCCCGCGATGAGTACCAGCGCGACCACCGATATGACAAAGGTCAGTTTCACGGTGCGCCCCTCAACAAGACGGGTGAAAACAGCGCCAGATGGGTTGTCGGACATCGGGCATATCAGGGTAAACCGGGAATCGCCGATGCCTGAATGCAGTGTAGTTGAGCGCCCGGGATGCAGGCCAGTCCCTGTCAGGTAAGCGTTGTTACAGGGCGTTTCGGCCGGTCGCCCGGCCGCGCGCGCGATGGCGCCGGCAAATGGACGGCTGTTTCGCGGTATTGGCGAATGGCTGCGAATAACCCTCTTGAAATCGCTGGCTTCATCCTTATCTGCACCAACACTGTGCGGCATCGGCGGCCTTTTTGTCCGACGATTGCCGATTTGGCTTTAACCTCTAATTCGACTTTCAGCGACATGGAAAACACGCAAGAGAACCCGGCTACCCAATCGGCCGAAGACGTCGGCAGCCAGGCGCCGGCAGAGCAGGGCGCAGCACCGGTCGCCGAAGCCGCTGAAGCGGCGCTGGCCGAGGCTCGGGCCAAGGTCGCCGAGCTGCAGGAAAGCTTCCTGCGTGCGAAGGCCGAGACCGAAAACGTGCGCCGCCGTGCGCAGGACGATATCGCGAAGGCGCACAAGTTCGCGATCGAGAGCTTTGCCGAGCACCTGCTGCCGGTGCTGGACAGCCTCGAGGCTGCGGTCGGCGACACGTCCGGCGATCTCGCGAAGGTGCGCGAGGGTGTCGAGCTGACGCTGCGCCAGCTGACGAGCGCGCTCGAGAAGGGCCGCGTTACCGCAATCAACCCGGTCGGCGAAAAATTCGATCCGCATCAGCATCAGGCGATCTCGATGGTTCCGGCCGATCAGGAGCCGAATACCGTCGTCGCGGTGCTGCAAAAGGGTTACACGATCGCCGACCGCGTGCTGCGTCCGGCGCTCGTGACGGTCGCGCAGCCGAAGTAAGGCTTCGCGATGGCCGGTGCGGGCGTCGATCCGGCGGCATTCGACGCGCTCGCTCCGCAGCAACGTGTACGAGCACCGCGAGCTTGCGCACCGCTTCGGGCTGCATGGCGTGCCGGCATGGTTTTTCTTTCGCCGTGGGGAGCGCCTTGGCTGCGCAACCGGCTGGCGCGGGCTCGAACTCGAGCAGTTCGCGGCAGCCGTGGTGGCGCGGGCGAAGATGGCAGCGGCGGATGATCCGGCGGCCGGCGCCGGCGGATGATACTTCGGTGGCTGATATCCCGGCGGTAGGCGCTCCGGCGGCTGACGCTCCGGCGACGGCCGCTACGCCGGCGAACGGCCCGCCACGCGGCGATGCGGTATCGGCTGGCGTGGCCTCGGCCGGCATTGAAAAAATTTAATAGCCGTATCGCTTGTCGGGTCTTGAAATTGGTCCAGCCGGACTTATTTCGGGAGCAGAGTTGAATTCGGCGCGCGAAACCGCCGCAAAGAAGCGGGTTTTCGCGCAGCAAACAAGGATTTCTGGAGATTAGGAAAAATGGGAAAGATCATCGGTATTGACCTCGGCACCACGAACTCGTGCGTCGCCATCATGGAAGGCAACCAGGTCAAGGTCATCGAGAACTCGGAAGGCGCACGCACCACGCCGTCGATCATCGCTTACATGGACGACAACGAAGTGCTCGTCGGCGCGCCGGCGAAGCGTCAATCGGTGACGAACCCGAAGAACACGCTCTTTGCGGTCAAGCGCCTGATCGGCCGCCGCTTCGAAGAGAAGGAAGTGCAGAAGGACATCGGCCTGATGCCGTACGCGATCATCAAGGCGGACAACGGCGACGCATGGGTCGAGGCGCACGGTGAAAAGCTGGCGCCGCCGCAAGTGTCGGCGGAAGTGCTGCGCAAGATTAAGAAGACGGCCGAGGACTACCTCGGCGAGCCGGTCACGGAAGCCGTGATCACGGTGCCGGCATACTTCAACGACAGCCAGCGCCAGGCGACCAAGGATGCAGGCCGCATCGCGGGCCTGGAAGTCAAGCGGATCATCAACGAGCCGACCGCAGCGGCGCTCGCGTTCGG
>NZ_JAHACR010000014.1 GCF_018375725.1 Burkholderia sp.
GCACGGCATCGCCGGGCGCGAAGTCCGCCACATCTGCGCCGATCCGGACCACGCGGCCGGACAGCTCCATGCCAATGGTGGCGCCCGCGAAACCGGTCTCGACCGCCTCGTCGGACAACAGGCCCATCGCATACATCACGTCGCGGAAGTTAAGACCCGTCGCGACCGGCTCGATCTCGATCTCGCCAGGCGCCAGCACCCGTTCCGGCAGCGCGAACCATTCGAGGTTCCGCAGCGAACCCGGCGCATCGAAACCCAGCACCGCAGGCTGTACAGCACGCGTGGCTGTGCACGCGTCGGCCCGTGCAGCCGTCAGCATGCGCGGCACCCGCCGCCCGTCACGCGTCAGTACGACCTCTTCCTCGGCGGCGTTCCCGGTCAACTCGCGCATGAGTGCCGCGACGGCATCGGTGCGTCCGGGATCCACGTCGATCAACCGGCATGCAAGTTCCGGATGCTCGTTCGCCAGGACACGGCCCAGCCCCCACACAGTCGCCTGCTCGGGATGGGCGGAAGCGGCCCCGGCGAACGGCGCCGCACCGCGCGTAACGACAGTCAGCCGCGCTGCCGCGCCCGACCGGGCATCGAGCGCACGCACCAGTTCGGCAAGCGCGACGACGCCCTTCTGCTGCGCGCGCATCAGATCCTCGCCCGCCGCATCTTCGCCAAGCACCGTTCCAGGCGCGCAAAACACGACGTGACAGGGTTGCGCAGCGGGCAATGCAGCGAGGCATTCGAGCGCGTGCGCCGTCCCGACCGCCTCGGCCGAGCAACCTGCGCCCATCAATGCCTCCGCGAGCGCCGGGCCGAATGCATCGGACGCATCCGGTTCGTGCAGCACGATCCATCGCTCGACGCCCGCGAGCGAGCCGCGGTTGTCCGTTTCGCGCAGGGACGCACCGATCGAAGCCGGCATGACCGGGTTACGCGCGACGATGATCGTCGGCGCAGCTTCGAGATCAAGCCCTTGTTCAGCGTGGCGCGCGATATCGACGAACCCCGCGCGAGCCAGCATCGCCTCGATATCGGCAGGTGCAAGCGACGCCGCCGGCGCCGCGCTGCCAACCGCATCCGCCGCCGCCTGAATACCGAAAACGATGTCGGTCAACCGGCTGCGACTCCCCTCGGCAAGTACCAGCACACCACCCGGGGCGAGCCATGCGCGGATCGCGCCCAGTGCATCGAGCGGGTCGTGACGGCCGCTCAGCGCGCGGTCGGCGAGCACGACGTCGTACGGCCCGGCCTCGTCGCCAGACAACGCGAGACGCTCGCCCGGCTGCAGCGCGACCGTGCGCCGTGCAGGATCCGAGTCGGCGTCGAAACCGGCCAGCAATTCGGGCGTCGCGGCGATCATGTAGTCGCAACGCGACGGCGACAGATTGACGCCCAGCGTTTGCAATACATCGCTGCCCGATGCGTCGAGCTCAAGCACGCGCAGCCGGCGTGGCGAACGCCACGCTTCGACGGCCTGTTCGACGCACGCGTTCAGCAACGCATGCGCGTGGCTCCAGGTCGGCGACGCCGCGAAAAAATGCTCGACAAGGCTGTGCCCCGTCGGCGACAGGACATCAGCGGCCGCCTGGTCGCCGCGCAGCACGTCAGGCAGCGCCGCGCCGCACTGCGCGAGCAGCGTCAGTTCGGCGATATGGCCCGGCGACTCGGCAAGCAGGCCGCGCCAGAGTTCGTCGAGGGACGGCAACGCCGCGCAGGCCGCATCGTCGCGGACGAGCAAACCGCCATCGCGATGCGCCAGACCGTCCTCGACCAGCATGTCGGCGAGCCGCCCGGCGAACGCGACGTGCTCCTGCGACGGCAGCCAGCGTCCGTCGAAGACGCCAAGCGCATCGAACGCGCGCAACGCAAACAGGCTCGCCAGCACATCGAGCAGCGGCAGCATTTCGGTCAGATGCCGCGCGCGGCGCGCGCTGTCCTCGCCGGTTCCGAGACGGGCCACCGCCTGTTCCAGCAGCTCGGCCGGCGCCGACAGGTCGCGCGCGTCGAAGTCGTCCGGCAGCGGCATCTCCTCGAGCCGATAGACAAACCGTGCCGGCGGCGCCTGGCGGCGACCGACAAGATCGACGCGCCTGAACCGGCAACCGCCCAACCGGGCGACCACCGCACCTTGCGCGTCCAGGAACTCGAATGTCGCGACGACAGAGTGCGGGCTGCGCCGGTCGATCCGCGCAAGCACGCGTGCGACGGTGTCGCCGCGCAGATAATCGACCCGACCGATCTGAACCGGCACGTAAGCCGGATGCTGGCCCGCAGGCGCATGCGCGGCGAGCAGCGCGAACAACGGATGGAACCCGCTGTCCATCAGGGCCGGATGCAGCACATAGGCAGCCAGCGCGCGCGCGTCGCCGCATGCGACAGGCGCTTCCAGATCCGCCAGCGCCTCGTCGCCCGATACGCGCACCGCGCGCACCCAGCGGAAAGCCGGGCCGTAACTCAGGCCGATCGCGACCGTGCTGTCGTAAAGCATGTCGCCGGGCATCGCCGGCAACGCAAGCATCTGGTCGAGTGCCGCGCGCGGCATGACGCTGTGCGCGTCAAGCGTATTGCCGCTCGCGAGCATCCGCCCCGTCACGTTGAGCATCCACGGACTGTCCGTCATCCGGTCGCGCGTCTCGATCACGAAGGTCGCCGTGCGCGGGTCGATCATCAGCCGGAACAGCTTTGCCTGCTGCGCCTGGAACACGACCGGCGAGCGGATCTCGACGTTTTCGAGCGCCGCATCCGGCGTGTCGAAGAACACCCGCGCGGCGGCCAGCGCCATCTCGACGTAACCCGCGCCGGGGAAGGCAACACCGCCGTCCACCACGTGATCCGCGAGCATCGGCAGCTTGACCGGATCGAGCTGGTTCTCCCACGCAAATGCGTGTTCGTGCAGACGATAGCCGAGCAGCGGATGCTGACGATGGCGATTGACGAGGCCGTATCCCTCGACGGTCGGCACGAGCCAGTAGCGATCGCGTTGCCACGGATAAGTCGGCAGTGCGGCGCGCGACGCGCCCGGCGCGAAACGGTCGGGATCGACGGCCACACCGTGCGCGACCGCCGCCAGAATCGAATGGTGCAGCAGCGCCGCACTGTCATGCTGACGCTTGAGCGTCGGCAGCGAAACGCCGACCGCCTTCGCGGCGGCCAGCGTCTGCTTCACGTAGGTGCGGAGAATCGGATGCGGAGAGACTTCGACGAAAAGCCGCACGCCTTCCGCAATCAGATGCTCGATGCCCGCGCCGAACAGCACCGGCTCGCGGATATTGCGCCACCAGTACGACGCATCCAGCGCGCTGCCAGACAGCGCGCCGCCCGTCACGGTCGACACGAAGCCGCCGTTGCCCGGCTGAGGCCGGATATCGGCCAGCTCGGCAAGCACGGTGGGCTCGATGCGATCCATATGGCTGCTGTGGAACGCATAGTCGAGATCCAGCATCTGGAAGAACACCGCGCTGCCGCGCAGCGACGCCTCGATCGCCTGCAAACCCTGCAGCGAACCCGCAAGCGTCACGGAATCCGGACTGTTGACGCCCGCGACTTCCACGATCCGCGCGAGGCCGTGAGTCTCGATCAGTTCGCGCGCCGCCGTCTCCGCGAGACCTACCGCCGCCATTCGTCCGCTGCCGCGCGTCATCGCCTGCGCCCTGCTGCGAATCTTGATCACACGGACCGCATCGGCAAGCGACAGCGCCCCCGTCACCCATGCGGCTGCGATCTCGCCGACGCTGTGACCGATCGCAGCGTCGTAGCGCACGCCACGCGCATCGATCACACGCGTCATGCCTACCTGGATGGCAAACAGCAGCGGCTGCGCGTTTTCCGTCGCGGTGAGCCACTCCGCACTCGCCCCCTCGCGCATCACGTCGACCAGCGACGGGCTGCCGTCCGCGCACCACAGCGCGTCGACCTCGTCGAGCGCTGCACGGAACACCGGTTCCTGCGCATACAGCTGCTTGCCCATGCCGGCCCACTGGCAGCCATTACCGGAGAATACGAGTGCGGTGCGCGCCGCATCGGCTGGCGCATCGCCCATCACGACACAGGCCGGCAGCGCATCCGGCGACGGTTCGGCCAATGCTGCGAGCGCCGCGCGCCCTTCGGCGACGTCGGCCGGCGCAACGATGGCGCGATGCTCGAACCATTGGCGACGGCGCGTGGCTGCGGCGGCAAGCGCCTGCCAGTCGCTGCCACTGTCGAGCATCGCAAGATAGCGGCCAGCGAGCGCGCCGAGTGCCTTCGCACTGCGCGCCGTCAGCACGAGCGGCGACGGCGACGCTGGCAAGGCCGACGAAGATGCTTGCGCGACGGCTTCCGCCGACGGCGCCTCCATCAGCACGACGTGCGCGTTGGTGCCGCCGAAGCCGAACGAGTTGACGCCGACCGTCAGCGGCGCATCGCCCGCTTCGAGCGGCATGTAGCGATCGACGACACGCAGGCGCCCGCCGTCGAAGTCGATGTTCGGATTCGGCGTGACAAAATGCAGCGAGCGCGGCACTGCGCGATGCTTCAGGCACAGCACGGCCTTCAGCAGGCCGGCCATGCCGGATGCCGTTTCGAGGTGGCCGATGTTGGTTTTCACCGAACCGATGAGGAGCGGCCGGTCTGCCGGACGCCCTGCCGACGCGACGTCGATCAATGCGCGGGCCTCGATCGGATCGCCGACCGCCGTGCCCGTGCCGTGCGCTTCGACGTATGCGAGCGATCGCGGGTCGATGCCCGCGCGCGCGTAGACGCTGCGCAACAACGCTGCCTGCGCGGCCGCGCCCGGCACGCTGATCCCGCCTTGCGAATGACCGACGGCGTTCACGCCGGAGCCGGCGATCACTGCGTGGATCGTATCGCCATCGGCGATCGCGCGGTCGAGCGGCTTGAGCAGCACGAACGCACCGCCTTCCGAACGCACGTAGCCGTCACCCGTTGCGTCGAACGCGCGGCAGCGGCCACGCGGCGACAGCATCGACGCCTTCGAGAAACTGACGAAGCCGAACGGATGCAACAGCAAATTAACGCCGCCGGCGAGCGCCATGTCGGTCTCGCCGGACTGAAGCGCCTGGATCGCCTGATGCAGCGCGACGAGCGACGACGAGCACGCGGTGTCGACCGTCATGCTCGGGCCATGCAGATCGAACAGATAGGACACGCGGTTCGACGCGATGCTGAGGGTGTTGCCCGTGGCGGAATATGGATCGATCAGATTGAGATCGTCCATGTTGCGGTTGCCGTAATCCATGCTCGCGGCGCCGACAAAGACGCCGCAATTGCCGCCGCGCATGTCGGCGGGACGGATGCCGGCATCCTCGAAAGCTTCCCAGGCGAGCTCGAGCAGCAGGCGCTGCTGTGGATCCATCTGGGTGGCTTCGCGCGGAGAAATGCCGAAGAAGGCGGCGTCGAAGCCCGCGACGTCGTCGAGCGCACCCGCCGCGAATGTGTAGCTCTTGCCCGGCTCGCGTTTGGATGGGTGCTGGTAGAAGTCGGTGCCGAAGCGGTCGGGGGGGATTTTGGTGACGGCGTCCTTCTCGCTTTTGAGCAGATGCCAGAATTCGTCAAGCCCCTGCACACCCCCGGGAAATCGGCACGACATGCCGACGATTGCGATCTTGCTATTCATATCTGTTCTGTTTTTTCCGACGTGACATTCGACGCGCCACGTCGTTTCGCTGTTGCCATGGCCTGGAGCACGGCGGCGCCAAGATGCTCGATGGACAAATCGTGCCTCTCGGCGGAACGATCTCCGAAATTTCGCCAAATGAAGTAGTTACTTCGGCTCGGTACGTTGCCGAGCCGCTCGAATATGTGCGGCAGCGCGGGCACGTGATCGCCGTAAAAGCACAGCACGGTGTCGCGGCGGCAAGCGCGCAGATACGCAATCAGTCGACCAATCATGGCGTCCGCGTTCGCGATGTGCCGCAGGTACGCAGTGAGATCGTGGAACGCAGGATCTTCCCCGAGGTTGTGATAGCGACCGGATTCGGCCGCCTCTACAGCCTCCAGATGCAGCGGACCGTGATTTTCCATCGTCATCGCGAAGATGAATGCCGGTTTCGAGCGCGACGAATCCAGTTCCTTAACGATACGATCGAAAACGCTTTCGTCCGAGATGTACGGGCCCGCGCGGCGGGCTTGTGCGAAGGCGCGGATGTCAAGGAAACGATCGAAACCGAGGCGTGGGAAAACGCGGTCGCGGCCGAAGAAATTGGCATGATACGGATGAATCGCGATAGTTTCGTATCCGGCGCGGCGAAACCAACCGGCCAGCGATGCGCACGCGCGGCGCACGAAGGCGTAGGGATAGAAGCGTGCGTAGCCTAGTACGCTCGACGGCACGCCCGAAAGCAGTGCAAATTACGAGCGCATGGTGTTCGCGCCCCAAGCGGGGACGTCGAGTTCGCCGTGCGTGGTCGACTCGCGCAGCGCAATATCGAAATGCGTGTAGAGAGAAGACTTGATTGCCGCGCTTGATTGACGCGCGTCGAAGAAAGACTCGCTCTGGATAACGATGACGTCGGGACGATTCGCGGGCGCGGCGGCATGCGCGAATGGGCAAGCCGACATCGCGCGCTCAAAACTGCGAAAGGTTGCGCGACACATGCCGTTAAGCAGATAAGCGACGAATACCGAGAAAAAGCCGTGACGGCGTTGGTCTTCGAGCGGATCAAGCGTGAGATGCAAGCGCGCTGCGAACGTATAGCAGACGATCAGACAGACAGCGGCAGCTAGCGTACAGAACTCCGCTACACGCACAGACACCGTCGCATCCAGAAAAAATCCGCCGACGAGCAGAAGCACGCCCGCGACGATTGCGCCCACCGTCTGCATGCGCAGAAATGGCAAGTAAAGCCGCGGGTGCGCGAATAGCTGGCTGAATAGGCTCAGGTCGGTAAAAACGAACGGCTCGCGTAATGAAGCGAATTTTGCATTGCTCACGCCGCTCATTAAGCCGACGAGACCCAGTGCGATGAATGCTGAGAAAAAAGGCCGGCGCGTAAGCGCGCAAATCAGGCAGGCGAAGAACAACACGCTCACGATATGCAGTGCGAGCGCGCATGGTGCGCGTCGCCAGCCGGCGCGCGGGAGCGCGATTGCATCTGCCGCGAGAGACAACGCAGCGGCACACGGAAACGTTAGCAAGACTGAAATCGATGAAGTCACACTAACGTTCCTCGCGCGGCAGATACGACATGCGACCGAGGATGGCGTCGGCGAGCCTCGCCGGCAGTAGCGCGAGCAGGCGCATACCGAAGGCGAGCAGTGCCGGAAAAGCGATTTCTGAGCGGCCTGCCGCGAGCTTGCTCTGTATATGGCTCGCGGCTTTTTCGGGCGACCACATGAAGGGCTTGTCTCCGGGGAAGACGTCGCTCATCGCAGTTTTGACGAAGCCCGGCAAAACTATCGATACGCGGATGTTGTCGCGTGCGAGCACCGGCCGCACAGAATCCCCCCAAGCTTTGAGCGCGGCTTTGCTGGCGCAGTAGGCTGGAGAAATGGCCATACCGCGCAAGGCTGCGATCGAGCAAATCAGCGCGATGTGGCCACGACGGCGCGCGCGCATTCGCTCGGTCACTGGCAGCGCGGCGTTGAGCGCACCGTAGAAGTTCGTATCGACGATGCTGGTCGTGCGCCCCTGTCCTTCCCAGTCGTTGGCGTGAGCAAGCGTACTCGCCACGCCTGCGTTGGCGATGAGGAGATCGATGGGATGTTTGTCGTCAAATTCGTTGAGCCAGTCGCATACGGCAGTGGCATCGCGGACGTCAAGTGAGGCTGTGATGACGACCGCGCCTTTGGCACGACAAGCTTCGGCACAATCTTCGAGGCGCTCGGGGTTACGACCGACCAGACCGAGCGTTACGCCTGGTGCGGCGTAAGCGAGCGCAAGGGCACGGCCTATGCCGGCACTGGCACCTGTGACGGCGAGGTGACGAGGCGCATTGCTGGCTCTATGCATGCCCGACCGCCTCCAGACGACGAACCGCGCCCGCGACCGCCATTTCGATGCCGGTACGAGTGTAAAAATCACCGTTGATTTGCGTGTGATGGATCACGTAGTCCAGAAAAGCCTTATAGAGGTCCATATCGGGCTTTTCCCCCTGGGTCCAGAAATCCTCGAGTCGACCTTGCCATGTCAAGCCCTCCATCGAGTAGATCGCCGCTCCCAAGGCGATCACCGGCCGGGCGTGGTGAATCGCCGACAAGCCGACGGTGCTGTTTACAACGATGACGCCGCGCGAATTGTCCAACAGGGTTGGCAAATGACCGGCATCAATAAACCGCAATCGCCTAGCAATTCCTAATTCATTCGCGAGTTGCGCGGCAAATTTGCGATAACCGATCAACCCTGTATCCAAAGGGTGATTTTTGATGACCAGCAGGGAACCCGCCGGCGCGTGATGTGCAAAAGAATGCATCACAACCGAGATCGCCTCGCGTACACCGGCGAATGGCGAATGCACAACGATCTGCGAATCGGAATTCAACTGCAAGGGAAACAAATAGTAAGGCGATCTTTGCTCCAGCAATGTGCGCGTCACGCGCTCGGCCTCGCGTTCGTACACTTGGTGCTGTTGCAATAGACGCCAGGCAAGCCCGGCATATTCCTGAAAGCCATTACGGGGACGATGGCTACGATAGTGCGGGTATCGTTTCGCGTACAGCGTGTTTGCGAGTCGATATTTGATGTCGTGATACGCGCGCTCGTAGAGGTTGTAACCGGTAGGATTGCTTGGGGGCACCGCTGGCAGTCCAGGACGCGCATCGAGGTACGCCAGCGGATCGCGCGGCAACAGCGAGCGTCCGTTCACGCCATGACGTTCGAGCGTGACCCAGTGCGGCCGTACGTAACCTTCCTCGAAAACGTGAACGCGCGCACCAAGCATTTGCGCAACATCGTGAACCGGACGATGTATCTCGCGGCAGTCACCGAAAAGCACGACATCTGTGCAGGCTTCGCGCTCCATCGTGTCGCGATACCACGCCTTCAAATGTGCAATTTCATCGAGATAGTCTTGCGCGCCTTCATCAGCGCTGTATGCATGGTCACCACCACAAAAATTGATCCTGCGAACAAAGTTCCCCCGAGCGCGCAATACGATCGCAAGTTTACTAAAAAAAGGGGATGCAGTGCCTTGCAAGGCAAGGAATGAACGGCGCATACGTATATTCTTTGATCGCGAGCCAGAGCTTTGCCAGATTTTGTGACTTATTATCGAACTCGCTTTCCCTGTCTGTTGCCGAACCTTCTGATTCGGCAGCAACGCTACTTAAGCGCCCCCTCGGACACAAGAAACAAGCCGGATGGGCATCTCAAAGCCCGACTAACAAACCCCTTTATCTTAGAACGTTGTACGCGCAACACACTCAATCCGCCTAAATTACTTGCCGAATGACCCACCGCGCGGCTTGCCGCCACTGGCGTCCCATCCAGAAAGCATTTTCGCGTGATGCGCTCACCACGCGTTTCCCGCGCATCGTCCGCCTGACAACCCTACTCGACTACCGAGCGCAGCCCGTTTTGCCGGTGAAGTCATCCCCAATATACCATCCCCGCATTCCCAAGTAGTCCGCTTAGGCCCATGCGACGCATGGCTTGCCGTTCGGCGTCGATATTAACTCCCTGATCAGGAATTATAGACAAGCGCCCGCCTCGCGGAAGCTTATCGCATCGTGTGGCGTATGGGTTAATACATCGAGAAACCACTCTTCTCTTCTAAAAACAATGAATTATCATCGAATCCGGTGTACACGGCGCACGAAAGAGAAGGAAAGGCGGCGACGATTGAAGGAAAATGCATCTTTCCACGGCCCCCCCCTCAATCGAACTCCAGCATCATGGCGAAACATACGCAGGAAACGAGCAACAGTCAAACAGCAGTAGCATAAATCGAGAGAGCGCCCACCCTGCACGATCTAATCGAGCAAGGGACGCAGCCGATCATCCGGTAAACCAACAGCCAATACCCGCTGGCGCTCATCGACGGATATCGTGAATCAAAGGAATCATGGTGCGAGTTGCTGCTCAATCTGAACGCGCGTAGCGCCCCAAGCCCCGCCGTTGCTCGCGGTCGGCAACAAATCGATAGGGTGGTGATCAGAGTTTGAAGATATCTTCCCGCAGACACGGCATCAGCGGTGCTGACTTTACCAGATTTAAACATCCCCAATGCGATATCCAAGTCGCAGCACGACAAGGCCGAGGCTGGCACGCGGAGATCTAGAACGCAGCGACGAGTGCCGATCCAATCATCGCGCTCAACTAGTTCGTCGACACGTATGTGGCCAAACACCCGCTGGCCGCAGAGAAAATCACGAAGAATCGCGACGCGCTGGCCGAATTCCACGACGCCCCGAACGGGCATCGGCCACACGTGCGGAGCACGAACCCGATTGAATTGACGCTCGAAACGGTGCGCCATCGCACGGACCTCGCGCGCAACTGCCTGTCACGCTCGACCGTCCTCCGGATGGCGTTCAAGCTAATTGAAGCGGCCGAATAGATCTGGAGGACGATCCGCGATGCCGAAGAAATCGATCAGCTTATGACGGCATTCCCTTCAAAGATGGAACCACGGCGACAAAGCCACTCAAGCGCCGGCAGCCCGATCATGCCGCCCCGACCGCGCACGTCAAAATTAACGATTACTCGAAAACAATAGGACCGAGCTATAATCGCTCAAACGCATGGCGAATAACCGCGCAAGACCCCGAGGCCAACTGAAGATCCAGCAAAACTGAGCCAGCCCTTCCGAAACGGCCATTGCCCGATAGACCCCAAACGCGACGTGAAGCTCTCAGCCCATACAGTCATAGCAGCGGGCTACGAATGACCCGGAATACAACTCAAACAACGTAACAAGCAGCATGTCAAACACAACCGCCAAGCCGCAAAAAAACTTTCTAGATCAAATTAAAGGTGTCAATCGACTCTTCGCGCTGACCGTTGTTGCACCGACCGCGCTGGCTGCAATTTATTACGGTTTTATTGCATCGGACGTCTATGTTTCTGAGTCCCGCTTTGTCGTTCGCAGTGCACAGCAACAGCCAAAAATGAGCATGGTGGGCGCGCTGCTCGAAGGCACCGGAATTTCGCGCTCCGAGGACGACACCTACCCGGTTCTGGATTATATCCAATCGCGCGACGCACTGCGCGAATTGGATCAGAATAATTATATTCTTCACTCCTACTCTCGACAGGGCGACTTTATTAGTCGATTTCATACTTCTTTCGACAACAGTTTCGAATCGCTTTGGAAGTACTATTCAAATCATATTGTCGAAGCGAAGCTGGATCCGATCTCTTCGATTACCACCTTGACGACACGGGCTTATTCGGCTGCTGATGCGGAGCGCATCAACAATACGCTCGTCGAAATCAGTGAACGGTTGATTAACCGCCTCAATGCTCGCGCCGCCTCGGACGCCATCACGTTCGCGCAGCGCCAAGTGGACGTAGCTGTCGCCAAGGCCAAGGACGCCGCGTCGGAACTGGCGCTCTACCGAAATAGCCACACGGTCTTCGACCCGGAAAAGCAATCGGCACTGCAACTCCAGCAAGTGACCAGCCTGCAAACGCAACTATTCGCGGCACAATCGCAACTGGGCCAGCTTCAGGCCGTATCACCCCAGAACCCCCAGATTCCTGCACTGAAAACGTATATTGCCACCATCGAAAAACAGGTCGATGTCGCAACCGGCAGTGTAGCGGGCGGCAAGAATTCACTTTCGCAAAAGGCCAGTGAATACACCCGACTTGTATTAGACGCGCAACTCGCCGACAAGCAACTCGCTTCGGCCATGGCGTCGCTCGACAATGCGCGTGCAGACGCGGAAAGAAAGCAGCTCTATCTTGAAGTATTGGTGCAGCCGAATGCCCCAGATATCGCCATCGAACCCAAACGCCTTCGCGGCATCGCAGCCACGTTCTGTGTTGGCCTAATTCTGTGGGGCGTCCTCAGCCTTCTGATCGCCAGCGTTCGCGAGCATCAAGACTGACGGTATGAGCACATCGACTACGCCATTCATGCAGTCCCTGCGCATTCAGGCGCGCGTCGTCCATGCCTTGATCATGCGCGAAATCATTACGCGCTATGGTCGACACAATATTGGTTTTGCGTGGCTGTTTGCCGAGCCCATGCTGTTTACCATCGGTGTAATCGGGCTATGGAGCATCGTCCATAAATCAACTTCGTCGCAGCACATCAACATCATCGCGTTCGCGGTCACCAGCTATTCGACCGTGCTGGTATGGCGCAATGGCATTGGCCGTTGCGCGCTGGCAATCACGCCCAATGCCTCGCTGTTGTTTCACCGCAACGTGCGGGTCATCGATCTATTCATTTCCCGCATCATTCTGGAAATTGCAGGTGTCACACTGTCGATCGTCGCCCTGCTCGTGGGCCTCATGCTGATGGGCCTGATCCCGCCGCCAGCGAACGTGCTCAATATGATCTTGGGCTGGGTGCTGCTCGGATGGTATACCGCGGCAATGGGCATGTTGATTGGCGGGCTCACCGAATACAGCGAAGTTGTCGAGCGTCTTTGGCATCCGATTTCCTATTTCCAGTTGCCGGTCTCTGGCGCGTTTGTCATGACCAGCTATCTGCCGCCGAGTCTGCGCGACATCGTAATGCTGTTCCCGGCATCCAACTGCGCTGAGTTGTTCCGATACGGCTATTTCGGTAAGGACATCACCCCTTACTACAACGTGCCCTATACCTGTGCAGTATGTCTCGCAATCACATGGCTTGGCCTGCTGGTCGTGCGCGGCGCATCGAAACGAGTGGAAACACAATGATCGAACTTGTAAACATTTGCAAGAAATACGAAGTTCGCGATGGCAAACGCACGGTCCTCAGCGAGATCAACTGTACGATCGAGCGCGGTGAGCATGTGGGCATCCTCGGCAAGAATGGCGCGGGCAAATCCACGCTAATCCGGCTCATCAGCGGTACCGAACTGCCGACGTCGGGACAAATCAAGCGCGGTATGAGTGTGTCCTGGCCGCTCGCCTTCTCCGGTGGCTTTCAAGGTAGTCTCACCGGGCTCGATAATCTGCGTTTTATCTGCCGGGTCTATAACACGTCTTATCAGAAAGCGCTGCCCTTCGTCGAAGAATTCACGGAACTGGGCAAATACCTGCGCGAACCGGTCAAGCGTTACTCGAACGGAATGCGCGCCAAATTGGCGTTCGCCATGTCAATGGCCGTAGAGTTCGACTGCTTCCTGATCGACGAAGTCATTGCAGTAGGTGATTCAGAATTCCAGCGCAAGTGTCACACCGAACTATTTGGCAGACGCGCCAATCGAGCCATGATCATGGTTTCGCACGACCCACACATGATCAGGGAACATTGCTCCAAAGCCTATGTACTCGACTCCGGGGAGCTCAAGTATTTCCCCGACGTCGATTCCGCCTACAGCTACTATGAGACGCCGCGCCAATCGTGAGCAACAGCTTGCGATCCGCAACTGCGGGCGAATCGCTGCTCGATGCCGAGCACTGATTGCCCTCCACTCAGTAACTCGCGCGGTGTTGCACCTCGCACTTGAAACCGGCCAGTAATCATGTGGAAACAAGAGAATCTGATCGATGCAGAATCTCTCATTGTCGCGCTGACGTCATACAACGCGGACAATTCGAAAATCAACACGTTTGATTTTTCATCTCTGACCCGTAGCAGCGACTTTGCTGCGGTTCTGCTAAAGGATCTCGACAACGCTTGGTACACGAAAGGTATCGACGGGGTCGGCGCCACGCACGAAGAGGTCGTCGCTTATCTCACGCCGCTGCGCTCACGCTACAAGCGCATGCTCTTTATAGGCGACAGCATGGGCGCTTTCGGTGCGATTTTGCTCGGTGCACGCCTCGAAGCCGACAAAATTGTCGCGATTTCGCCGCAAACCACGGTTTGCACTCGAACTTGCAACATTCTCGCCGACGGGCGCTTCACCCGTTTCTTTGAGAAACTGACGGAGGTGCCAACGACGATCAAAGACGTGCGAACGATCCTCGCCAAATGGCCCGCAAGGTCGCTCGATGTGTATGTTTCGCGCGCGGATCCGCTCGACGTCGAGAACGCCAAGAACATCGAGGGAATTCCGAATGTCAATCTCCAGTACGTCGACTATTTCGATCATTGGATGGCCGAGGAGCTCAAGCGCTATGGCGCGTTGCGCGGCATCATTCGCAACTTCCTGCTCGATCGGGGTTCTTTCGACCTGAACGAATTCATCAGTACCGAACGCAGAGTGCTGGGCAGTGCGCTGTCCTGGATCGGAGACGGAGCAATCGGAGCAAACGGAACGCTACACGAGTTCAAACTCGCCGTCGCACCAAACTGGTACTTGCGAGAAAGAATCAAGACCGGCGAGGTCGAATTCCGGACCGATGTGTTTGGCCCCGATGTGCCCGCCCATGTGACGCGTTATTTTCACTTCAACGATGACGTCGAGCGCCTCAATCCGGATTTTTTCCGACTCTCGATTTCACTTCCCGTTGCCGGTTCGGCGGTGGGCATGAATACGGTACTCACGCATGCGCTGATCAAGAAGAAACCCGTTTCGAATCTTGGCATTCCGGCACTTCGCGCGTCGTTCGAAGTTACACGCGACGACAGTGATATTGCCGAAGGCCGGCAAGGTGAAGAACTCCTGCACCGCATGGATTTTCCCGGCGACACGACGCGGCCGCGATTCGATCCGAATCGCCGCGGCCATATCATGTCGGGACCGTATGTGAGCCTGGAAGCAGGTACCTACGTCGCCCATGTGAAACTCGCCGACGATTTCACGACGAACGATACCTTGTATCTGGATGTTGCATGTGACTGCGGACGTGTCGTCGTACTGAGGGAATATCCCGTGAAGCTGCTTCGTACCGAACGATGGTTGAAAGTGCCCTTTCATCTCCACCGTGCCAGGGGCGACATCGAAATCCGGCTGCGGACTGAAGAGGGCGCATCGGGCTCGGTCAACAACGTCTTTATCAACAGGATCGGCTGACTTCTTTTTTCGCGTTGCCTTGATGCGCCTGAGCCATCCGGGCGCTCAAGTACAACGCGAGGGTGCCGCTTTCGCCGGCCCCCTTTAACATTCAAGATGGCGTACCTTCCCCAATCTACGCAGCAACCTCCAACCCTTCGGGTGCAGCCGATGCGAGATGCCAGTTCGACGTTGCGACGCTACGGCGCGCCACGTCGGATAGTCTATGATCAACCATCGCGGGTGACCAAACTTCCGGCACGCGCAGATGCGCCACATCCGATTCGCTCAAACCATCCAGATCGATCGCATACGTCACTTGCTGATTGTTGATGCGACGGAATTGCATGGGCAGCGGTGTGCCATCAGTCTTATGGAATCGGACCTCGTCGTCAGCAACCCGGTGGAATACGTGAACGGTAAACATCAGCCATCGTTGCGACGCAGCCCGCTTGATCTGCACCTCGGAAAAGTTCTGCGGGCCCGCCCAGTATTCCACTCCGTGATCCGTGAAATACGGCTGATGCCAACCCTCGCCAAGCAGAATTGCGCTCGTCCCCTCAGACCAGACACGCCCCCAATTATTTGTTGATGCGTCCGAGAAGACCAGCTTCGACATGCGCTTCTTGTAGGCAAGAAACCTGTCTCGCGCGGCCTGCCAAAGCAATAGATCGACGGAATACAGTTCCGGCCGCTTCGAAACGATGCGGGCCAGTTGATCCTTTTCCCCGCGTTCGGTTTCGGCCACATTCGTTCGTAGATCCTGATGCGACATTACGCGCTGATTCTCGACCTGCCAGAGAAAGCAGAAATCGTCGATCGATTCAGTTGGCACGAGCCATTTGACGTACTCCAGGCAATCGAGCATGAGCATCGTCATCCCGACGACCTGCCGGGTGTCGATCCCCACGTCGCGAAACGCGGACACGAAATAACGCGTCTGATGATTGCAGAAGAAGTCCCCATACTGATCGAAAAATTGTTCCGGCGACAGCAGATGCGCGACCCTATGCAGCGTATTCGCCGGCTCGCGGAGAATGTGCAGGTAGTTCGATACGATCTGCGCAATGGGGTCACGCACGGTGACCAGCACGTCGAGTTCGTCGAAGCCGTCCAGGACTGGGCCGTTGATGTGCGCTTCGACGAAATCTTTCTTCGTGAGCAGGTCGCGCAGCTTCTCACGCCCTTCGGGAAAACTCAAATCGCCTGCCATGTAGCTTGAACGGCCAAGCGCGAACGCGGAAGCCAGACGCAGCGCCAGCGACTGGCCGCCCGTCTTCGGAATATGGTGATAGAGGATCTTGCGCATAGTGTGTATTCGTTTCCACTGTAATCACTCGCCGCCGAAGCGCATCCACGTGACGATCTTGTTGCCAACAGATGGCAGCTCACGCCACTGCGACAGATCTTTCTTCAAACCGGACACCACGCTGTCGACCGAAATCGCGCGCAGACAGATGCTCTCGCGCCCGTTGGTCAAATGACACGGCTTGTGTTCATGACGCCAGCACGGATAGCACGGAAATTCTGCCTTGCTTGGTGCGAGAAGCTGGATGTTCGGGTAATCCTTGGTCCGCAGGCGGCCACTGATCGCACCAAAGATGGCGATTGTGGGCACCTTCAGCGCGGCCGCGATATGGAGGAACGACGAATCCAGCACGACGAGGCGTTCGCAGAGACTTGCGAGCGCAATGCTGTTTCGCAACGGCTCCACAACCGTCGTGACGTTGTCAAATCGGAAGCCATTCAGCGGCTCATGATGGAACACGAGCACGCAATACTTGTGCGAAAGCTCTTCGACTAGCTTTTCCATATGCGGCCAGTTGCGATAGCTATCCGCCGCAAAAGGCTGCACGCCAATAACCGGACGCCCTTCAGGATTGATCTGTTGCAGATAACGTTGTGCCCATTCACGTTCGTCTTCGCGCACACTATAGAACGGCAGAAAACCATGCGTGCGGCTCAAACGGGGCTTTGAAATGCCCATCGAGCGCGCAAAAATTTCAATGCGGTTTTGACGCACGTTCGGGTATTGCTTAGACTCCAGTTTCCCGGCGGGACAGTCGGTCAGATTTACCCAACGCTTGTACTTCTGAATCTCGATTGGATCATCGTCGATATTGAGCAGGCGAATGCCCGGCAGCCCCTCAAATACCGCATGAAACGACTTGGGAATCGCGAAGTCGATCAATGCCTGCGGATATTTCTGCTTCAACGCCAGTAGACCCGGCGTCATCATAAAGAGATCGCCGATCCCCCCCATCGCCCGCGTCACGAGAATCCTGCGCTCCTTCGTACCGACCTGCTTCAACGCGAGCGCGTCTTCGCGCGCCCTGGCAGCCACGCCAGCAGGGCGAAACAATTCGCTCTTCTTGATCAGAAATTTTTCCGAAAGCATCGACACAGCCAAACCCAGCAGCCTAAACGGCTTATGCAGACCAATCGAGCGCAGCGGCGGAACGCTTGCAATCAGGCTGGCCGTATAGGACGGCAAGATCAGAATGCGATACTTGAGCGGCACGTCGCCGTTCAATACTAGCGCGCGAAACACACCACGGTATGTCTTCGCAATCTGTGCCGCGAAAGAATCGCGCAACTGCCCACTGGTTTGACGCAGAGCCAGCCCCGTCCACAAGACGAGGCGGTATTCGCGCAGCCGGTTACCTGCGGCAAGGATATAAACGAGCCGATGACAAAATGCAGGCAATTCGCGCCGGCTTGGAAGCAGGTACGGGCGCTGAATTAGTCGAAGCGCAACTGCGCATGCATCATCGACACGCCCGGCCAGCGCATCCAGATATGCGGCGTGAACCGAAAGCGCCTGCGTCAAGCGCGGAAACTTCTTCACGCCGGTTCGCATGCCGACGGCAACCAGCGTGCGGGCCTCAGGTAGGAAATTCATCGTCGTGAAGTCGCCGGCGAGTTGCTCCAGCCCCTTGAACCATTCCTCGGTGAAGGAAATACGCGCTTCCACCAGGTACGAAATGTTCTCCAGCACATCAGCGACGAATGCATCACCCTCGGCAAAATCATGGCGCATCAGTTCAGTCACGTGCGCGCCCACGCAGCTTGCGTACGAGTAAAACACGTAGCGATCGCGCAGCGCGTGGCGGCGATTTTCACGCCCCATCTTCAGCCATGCGTGAAAGACAGGCGCATGGATGTTTTCGTACGCGATGGTTCCGAGGCCGATGTCCGTTTCGACATCATTTTCCAGCGCGACGCTCGCCGCCACCGATGTCTGTGGACTGATTGTCAGTGCTTCGTGTATTTTGTTCATCCCATTAACACCAGAGAACCGATTTATCCCACTTCTCGCGCTTCGTCTATCCAAAGCACACAAGTCCGGGGCGAACCAGTATCCATATTCGACGACATCCTCGCATAGCGGGTGACGCCCGTTCGCGAAGCTTTGTCAACAAGTGGTTATGCTAGCGAGTGCTCCAATTCTTCGAGCGTAATCGGCGCCGTACCCACCTTGCCAACCACCACTCCGGCGGCCCGATTTGCAACGAATGCGGCGTCTTCAAGCGAGTAGCCGTCGGACAGCGCGACAGCGAGAGTCGCAATCACCGTATCGCCTGCACCCGACACATCGTACACTTCGCGCGCTTCCGCCTTGATATGCAAATGCTTGCCATTGGAGAAAAGGCTCATACCTTCCTCCGAGCGCGTGACGAGCAAAGCCTTCAATTGAAGCTCGTCACACAATTTGAATGCTTTCTTTTCGAACTCGCTATTCGAACTCCAACGTCCCGCAACCAGCGCGAACTCGTCACGGTTAGGCGTCAACAGAGTTGCACCGCGATAGGCTGAGTAATCAGAGCCCTTCGGGTCGACGAGTACGATCTTCCGCTTCGCCAACGCCATCTCCATCATGCTCTGGAGATGGCAAAGGCCGCCCTTACCGTAGTCGGAAAAAACAACTACCGAATGATCGATGACCTGTTTCGAGAAAATATCGATCAGCGGAAGCAGGAGCTCACGCTCGGGGCGCTCCTCGAAGTCGGCGCGCACCACTTGCTGGCCGCGTGCGAGGAGTCGCAGTTTCACGACAGTCGGAAAATCGTCGGCTTCCAGGAAGTGACAATTGACCCTGGCCGAATCCAGAATGGCCGCCAATTCACGCCCAGCCTCATCAGCACCGACGACGGAAATCAGCCCGCTTTTCGAGCCGAGATTGGAAATGTTGACCGCGACGTTAGCCGCGCCGCCCGCAGTCGCCCGCGCACGCGAAACGTGGACGACCGGCACGGGCGCCTCCGGCGAAATACGCGTGGTATCGCCAAACCAATAGCGGTCCAGCATGACGTCGCCGGTAACCAGGACGGAAGACTTCGAGAAATTCAGATTCATGCTTCGATGCAAATCGATAATTGATCGGAGGACGTTTCGCGTTCAGTCAGGCCGCTATTTGTTCAGGGCAGCGCGAGGAATGCCGTTGCCAGGTGGTACGGCGTGGTCGATGGCATATCGGTGCGCGAAACCATGCCGTCGGCCGACAGGCATTCAAACCAGCCGCGATCGTGCAGGAAACGCTCTTTGAAGCGCGATGCCGCGCCCGGCAGCCGGGCGTTCACTTCGAATGACGCATGCGTCGCAAGGGCGCGCAGATATTCCGTCTGCGCCCAGATTCGCTGCGTTGGATCAAGCATCTGACCAGCTTCGTCGACTGCCGCGCAGACGCCCCCAGTAATAGGGTCAACGCCATGCAGATATGCAAAATCGAAAGCCCGCGTCAGCGACTCACGCATACCCGTGGCTTCGAATGCCGGGTGAGCGCTGCCGTAAGCGAGGAAATACCACTCGAACTGATGGCCTGGTTCGATCCGGTTACCTTGTGTACCTCTCGGTAGCTCGAGAATGCAGCCGGTAGCTTCGTCGTTGAAGTGGTCTGCAACCACGCGAATCAACTCCTCCAGCCGTTCGTCATACCGACTATCTCCAGTGGCCGCGCGTGCCGCGAGCCAAGCTTCGGTCAAATGCATCAACGGATTCTGCGCTGGCTCTTCGATTACCGTTGAAAAATCGGCGGACATTGCAGCATTGAGTAGGCCCGGCGTGCCACTTGAAACAAAAAAGCGATTAAGAATCAGATCGGAGGTCTCATCGACGACCGAAAGCGCTTCATTATTACCGGAGAGGCGTGCGTATTCCGCAGCTGCAAACACAACAAAAGCATGCGTATAGAGATCTTTCTTGCACTCGCCGGGGTTACCTTGTGGATCGACGCTAAAAATCCACCCACCATGCTCCTCATCCTGAAATCGCTCTTTCAGAGACTTGAAGAGCAATCCTGCATGCTCCAGTTCCCCCGCGAGCGCGAACACGAACAATTGCCTTGCACATGCCATTGCTCGATATCGAGTCGGCGCTAGGGGCTCGGCCGTTTGGGAGGCGACAGATTCATAAGCCAGACCTAATTGCGGGTTGTATCCGGCCGCGCGCCAGATAGGCAAGACTATTTCTGCATAGTGCGCTTTCAGTGCCAACAGAATCGCCTGCCCTTCCAAAGCCCCCTCTGGTTTGCTGTCGGCCATTCCCGCGTATTGCGTGCTTTGCATAAAATTTATTTTTGCGCCAGAGCGCGATGTCACAAAAAAATCAGCGAATCGAATGGGCCAGTCATCTTGCGCGGTAGACTGAAACACTCCCTCAGCCCTTCCGATCAGACGATGAAAACTGGATAAAACCGGCCATCAAATGCCCCGTAAGCGTCACCACTTCGCGCTTCTACCATGAAAACATCGCCAAGACTATGGCCACGCGTCGAACATTTCGTTTTTATGTCGTTCAGACACGACTATCGTTCAAAGACAGCGCTGCCGTGCTTTACTTGATCTGGGGAATGGACACATGTACCTGCTTCGCGAACAGCTGGCAAGTATTGGCAGTCTCGATCACTGAAGACGCATTAATCGGAGCAGATTGCAACTGAGCCTCCAATTTTTCTTGACAATTCCGAAGCTCAACCGCCACCTTATTGACATTAACAACCGCAAAGGTGAGATAAGCGGCATAGGCAATTACGATCGCCCCGATCAGTGATTTCATGAAACTACCTTTTTTCTTAAACTAGTCGATAGAATATCACAGCCAATTAGAGACTTTCGTCGCCGTCCAGTGCAACCCTATCTGATCAAACCCGCACTTCTTCCTCGACGTCTAGCCACCTGTTGCTATTGCCGAGCGTTCAACATGGAATACGTGCTGGCAGATCGCAGTGCGCCTCCGAATTTTTTTCGCCGCTCTTACACAATCAGCTTGCGCGCACCTTTTTGAGTAGCGTGGTCGTCGAACGATCGAAAGTAAAGGAAATGGCAAGCGCAGTGCCACCCCAGCCACGCACCAGTGCAGACTCTGGCAAAGCATCCATATCGTAATCGCCGCCTTTTACGAGAATATCCGGGCGAACGGCTTCGATAAGGCTAACAGGCGTTTGCTCCTCGAACTTAACCACATAATCAACCGACTCCAACGCGGCGAGCAGCGCCATACGGTCGTCGATTGTATTGATTGGACGATCATCGCCTTTACCCAGCATACGCACAGAGGTATCGCTATTCACACCGACAATCAGACAGCTGCCCAGTGCTCTAGCTTCCGCAAGGTATGTCACATGGCCGCGATGGAGAATGTCAAAAACTCCGTTCGTGAATACAACGGGCCCAGGCAGTGAAGTGCGCAGCGTGACAAGCGAAGCACGATCGATCAGTTTGCGTTCGAAGGAAACTGGCATGACTTATGAAAATCAGACGCAGCGTTCGCGAACAATCACAAGGAAACAGCGAACGCTGCGTGAAATTACTTGAACGTCTGTACGCCGTTAACCACCGGGTAGACGACAGAAAACACTAGATTGAGGACCTTCTGGATCTCGCTAATAGGCGCATTCGAGACGTACAGCATGTCCCTGTTGTCCATCATGAAACTTTGTGTCACGAACAACGCGCCAGGATCACGCAAATTCACGCGATAGATGACCGGAACCTTGCCTTCTGCCGTCGTGCGAACCGGCGCATTGGGCCAATTCAACGCGCCGGCATCTTCGAAACGGAAGACAAACACGCCACGCGCATCCGAACGCGAGTCTTCCAGACCACCTGCACGAGCCAGAGCCTGTGCGAGCGTAATGCCCTGCGCCTCGAAATTAATTTCCTCGTTCTTACCCGTCGCGCCCAACGCAGTAAAACTGTAGGGTTGAAACAAGGCCGTCACAATATCGCCGGCACGTAGTTGAATATTCTGCCTCGGATCGCGAATCACAGTAGACAGTGGCAGCGAGGCCACCTTATTACCGCGCGTGAGCTGGATCGTCACTTTGTCGACGGGCTGGCGCACGCCGCCCGAATTGGCCAAGGCGTCGAGCACGCGCTCGCCACGCGCGCTCAATTGCATGCGATTGCTGTTGGTCACATCGCCAATCACAGTGACATACGACGTCGCATTGGTCGATAGCCTCACGAGCACCTGTGGATCGTGCGCCATACCTTTGAGACGTTGTTCGATGTCACGCTGGAGTTGGAAGGGCGTGCGGCCGCTCGCCCTGACGGCACCAGTGAAGGGAACGCTGATGTTGCCATCGCCATCGATTACCTGAGCCGACAAGACCGTTTCGTGCGCCCCACTCGGCCCTGTTTTCGCGTCGATGGATGCTGCGCCAAAGAGTGTTGCGGGGGGCGCCTCCCAAATCGAAATCTCAATCGTGTCGCCAACGCCCAATTGCTGCTGGAACACCCCGCCACCGCCGAGCGTCGTGAGGAAGTCCGAGCCACTTCGCTCCGCGTAAAGCTTGCGCGCCACATCGGCATTCAGATCGACGATCTGAATGCCCGTTGCCAGACTGGATTCGGAACTGGGTGAAGAGCCTGCTCGCTCAACCTGCGCCGTACTTGGACCCGAGTTCGGGACCCAGGAGCAACCAGCGAACACCGCCGTCACCCCGACAAACGCTACATTAAATGCACTTCTCGACAAACGCGACATTTCTTGGAGGAATTCGTTGCTTATGGGGTTCGCGTGAATTATCTCACGTTATCACATGAAATAAAACCAAACAATTAGAAAAGGTTGCCGAACGGCCTCAGATTTGAAATACAACACCTCACATTCAGTAGCATTCAGTGAATGGCAAAGGCGATATACAAACCACCGCAAGTTGAAGAACGTATGCGCATCGAAGTCTGGAAGGATGAAGGCTCGAGTTTGCGGGAGGTCACCCGCAAACTCACCCGCGAGCGTCGCATACGCGCCCCGTGGCTCCCGCCGAGAAGCTGCATGGCCACCGCCAAGCTTGCGCTAGGCATGCCGCGCGGCCTTCTCCATGAGCACCAGTGGTCGCCGCAGGAAATTGCCGCCGCCCCGAGGTGCGCACTCCCCTACGATCCACACCATCACGCATCTCATGAATCGATCTACAACGCTGTCTACGCTCACCAGTGCGGCGAGTTGCGCCACGAGCCAACCGCTCGCCCGCGGCGGGAACGCGGCATCCGTTAGAACACCAACGGCCTATTATGACAGTACCCACCCAATGGAACCCATCTATCCGTCTATGCTCAAAACAACTCGATACCATTGCCGACAACATCAACACCCGGCCGCGTGCCACGCTAAACTGCCATACGCCGTTGAAAGTCCTCGCTCAGGCCCTGACTAACTCCACTGACCGCTTTCCCTACAGTAACTCGTGCCGTGTTGCGTCTCGCACTTGAAACCGCGCTGGATGTGTCAGAAAATACTGAGTTCAGTTGCCTAAAACCAAATCACGCCCACGTGTCAAGAATTCTCCTGGACGTCACCCGGTTAGTGACGCGGCTTTACGACGGCCTGCTTCCTACTGGGGTTGACCGAGTCGGCATCGCATATATAGAGCGTTACAGAGCAAACGCTTGCGCTGTGCTGAGCGAACGCGGATTTTCGACGGTCTTATCCAAAAATGATTCGCATCGCGCCTTCGACATGATTCTTTCAGGAAGACGCGATCGTCATGCAATTCGCAAACTCATTGCGCGCGCCTGCATTAACCGCCTTGCCCCAGAAAACGGGGGAAAAGGCGTGTTGCTTCATACCAGCCATAATGGAATGGAGTTCCAACGTTATTACAAAGCGATGCAAAATCGAGGTCTGCGCTCTGTTTTCATGGTGCATGACCTCATCCCACTCACGCATGCGGAATTCTGCCGCCCTGGTGTAGACGCGGCGCACCGCAAACGCATCCACACTGCCCTCGCTCACGCCGACGGCCTGATTGCCAACTCGCAGGACACGCTCGACGCGCTTGCCGCCGAAGCCATGCAGGCCGGACTGCCCTTACCCGCCAGTGTCGTCGCCCGTCTCGCGCCTGCCGTCGCCACCCGCACGCCACATACCGCACCCATCGCGCAACCCTACTTCGTCGTCTTGGGCACAATCGAGCCGCGCAAGAACCACTGGTTCCTACTGCAGGTCTGGCGCAGACTTGTCGAGCGGCATGGTGCCGCGGCGCCCAAGCTCGTCGTGATCGGTCGTCGCGGCTGGGAATGCGAGAACGCCATTGACATGCTCGATCGTTGCAGCCGCCTTCAGAATGCCGTTATATAACTGCACGGCTGATCCGACGAAGATCTGCGCACTTGGATGCAACACTCGCAAGCGCTACTGTTCCCATCTTTCGTCGAAGGCTACGGTATGCCGCTAGTCGAGGCGCTGGCCCTTGGCGCTCCGGTAATTGCCAGCGATCTCGGCGTGTTTCGCGAGATTGCCGATGAGATCCCCGACTATCTCGATCCGCTCGACGGGCCGGGCTGGCTGGCGACCGTGGAAGCCTATGCCGCGCCCGCCAGCGGCGCGCGCGCGGCGCAACTCGGCCGTATCGAGCGCTTTCGCGTGCCCAGTTGGGTCGAACACTTCGAGGCCGTTGACAATTTCCTCGCCTCGTTGAATTGACATGAATCAGCCGGCAATCTCGCCCGCTGTCATGCTCAAGCGCGGCATGCGTACGCTAGACTGGCTTACGGGACGATCGTGCATCATCTGGGGTGACAGTGTCGCCGGACGCATCGCGCTCGCATTCGCGCGCATGACGGGGAGACATTGCGAAACGGCGTGGCAAGGTCCGCTATGGGCACGCCAGGATCGGCGAGCCGTACCGCTCGCCTGGTTTAGCGTGCCGCGCGCCAGCGCATCGCCTACCGCGTTCGTCCACGCCATTGACGATGCACTCACGCAACAGCCCGATGCCGGCACCGCGCCCGATGTCGTACGCCTCATGGCGCGCGTTCGCGATACACATGCACTCGACCCAGCCCATCGCACGCCTCGTGGTTCAACGCCGCGGCGAACCACAACTACGAGCGAGCGCGTGCTATTCATCGACGAGCGCGCGTCCGTCGCGCACGACAGTCGCACCGCACGCGCCCGGCGCGCAGCTTTCGCCCGGATGTTGGCGTCGGCACGGGTTGCTCACCCACACGCACAATTCTGGCTCGTCCGATCGGGTGCGAGCGGGTGTGGCCGCTGGCTATCGGAAACGAGTCGGGCATTGCCGCAAGAGATCCACCATGCGGCCGCCGAAAGCTCGGCCTGTGCCACGATCGACCACATGAGCCACGTTTATACGCTAGCCGCACCCGAAGGCCTGCACGCCTTGCTAGCAAACGTGCCACTGCATGTTTTCGGTGTCCCGTGGTACGCCGGCTGGGGCCTAACGCACGACGAAGATAAACAGGCAATCCGAAAATCGCGCCCGACGCTCGCAGCGCTGTTCGACATCGCGTTTCTGCGATTCGGCCGCTATCTCGACCCGGCCACGCACGCGCAAGGCAGTCTAGATACTCTGCTCGACAGCCTCGAACTACAGCGCAATGTCGCCGCACGATTCGAAGCCCTCGGTAATGTCGCCGGTGTGCGCTTCCAATGGTGGAAGCGTCCGTTCGCCACGCCTTACCTGGGCGCAGGCGGCCACGCACTGCGCTGGGCGAGCTCAACGGCCGAAGTCCTGCCGCACGAATGCGCGGCGCTCTGGGGCGCCCGCAGCGCGGAAGGACTCGCCGACGCCGTGCGTCACGTGCGCATCGAAGACGGCTTCCTGCATTCGCTCGGCCTAGGCTCGGACATGAACGCACCGCTCAGCCAGGTGATCGATACACGCGGCCTGTACTTCGACGCCAGCCGTCCGAGCGATCTCTCCGTGCTGCTCAACGAAACGTCGTTCACTGAGCAGGAGCTTGAGCGCGCGGCGCGCCTGCGCGCTCAGATCGTGCGCAGCGGCCTCACGAAATACAACCTCGGCCGGCGCAGGCCAACATGGCGCGCCCCGGCGGGAAAACGCGTCATTCTAGTGCCGGGCCAAGTCGCCGACGACGCATCGATCCGCCTCGGCACGTGCGCCATTTCGACCGCCGATGCCCTACTCAAGGAAGTGCGCGTGCGTCGTCCGGACGCCTTCATCGTCTACAAGCCCCACCCGGATGTAATGTCGGGCAATCGCAACGGGCTAATCGACGCGCATCGTCTTGCCGACGTCGTAGATACGGAATCTGACGTACTCTCGCTGATCGAAGCGTCCGACGAAGTTCATGCACTCTCATCACTCGCCGGTTTCGATGCGTTGCTGCGCGGCAAGGACGTGCACACCTACGGCATGCCCTTCTACGCCGGCTGGGGCCTCACGCACGATGCGCTCGCACCACTGCCCTGGCGCGAGCGCAGACTCACTCTGGATATGCTCACGGCGGGCGCCCTCCTGCGTTATCCGCTTTACTGGGACTGGCGTCTCGATATATTCACGACGCCGGAAGCCGTTGTCGCCCGGCTCGCGCCTGGCGCGGCACGGCCATTACGGCGTGTTCAGGGAGATCGTTTGCGTTTCTGGCTGAAGGCAAGACGCTGGACCCGCAACGTACTCATGCACCTGATTTGGCGCGTCGGGCAAAGTCGCAATGGCTAAATCGAGCTGTATATTGCGGCACGAATCGTTCGGATAAAATGCTGCGCAACACACTCGACACTGCGCACGGTGAGCCTCAAGTGTGCGCCAAACCGGCTTCCCTCTCATTAAGCCATCCAGACTGCAGCGCCATCCGTCACATCACGAACGAATATCTACGGCACTATTTCATCGGCCACACGCCGCGATCCAATCGATAATGACCATCCATCCGGTAATTCTTTGCGGCGGAAGTGGTACACGCCTTTGGCCGCTCTCGCGCGGCGGTTATCCCAAGCAGTTTCTGCGCCTCGCTGGCGAGCACACGCTCATTCAGCAAACCGCACTGCGCGTGCGTGACATCGATCGCATGGCGGCGCCGATCGTCATCGCGAATAACGATCAGCGCTTTCTGATTGCGGAGCAGTTGCGCGAAGCCGAAGTGAACCCCGCAGCCATCGTGCTCGAACCGGTCGGCCGCAATACCGCGCCGGCCATCTCTGTGGCGGCATTGATCGCACTTGAACAGTCGCCGGATGCGCTATTGCTCGTGCTGCCGTCTGATCACGCGATCCGTAACGACGCGGCATTCGTGCAGGCCGTGCTGGCTGCAGCCCACGTTGCGAGCGACCAGTACCTCGTGATGTTCGGTATCGAGCCGACTGAGCCGCATACTGGTTACGGCTACATCCGCCGCGGCGAGTCACTCGGGTACGCTGATGCATCGGCTTGGCGCGTCGAGGCCTTCGTAGAGAAACCCGATGCGCAGACCGCGCAAAAATTCCTCGCCGACGGCAGTTATCACTGGAACAGCGGCATGTTCATGCTCAAAGCATCCACCTTCATGGATGAGTTGCGTCGGCATCAGCCATCAGTCGCCGAACAGGCCGAGCAATCGCTGAAGCTCGCACGCGCCGACCACGATTTCCTGCGTCTTGGCGAAGCGGCGTTCGCTGCGTGCCCGAGCATTTCGGTCGACCATGCCGTGATGGAAAAAACCGAACGTGCCGCCGTGATCACCGTAAACGATCTGGGCTGGAGCGATATCGGATCGTGGTCCGCGCTGGCTGAGCTCGCACAGACCGACGATGCAGGCAACGCAGCGCTGGGCGACGTCTTTCTCAATGATGTTTCGAACAGCTATGTGCGCGCCGAGCATCGCATGGTCGCCGCGATCGGCGTAGACGATCTCGTCATCGTCGAAACTGCCGATGCAGTGCTGGTTGCGCATCGCGACAGTACTCAGGACGTGCGTAAGATCGCCGAACACTTGACGAAGGCGAAGCGCAGCGAGTCGGTCACACATCCGCGTGTCGTTCGACCTTGGGGCTCGTACGAGGGCGTCGATCAGGGAGAGCGCTTCCAGGTCAAGCGCATTGTCGTCAATCCTGGCGCGCAATTGAGTCTGCAGATGCACCATCATCGCGCCGAGCACTGGATCGTCGTGAAAGGCACCGCGCTCGTGACGAATGGCAATCAGCAGGTTCTACTCAGCGAAAATCAGTCGACTTATATTCCGCTTGGCGTGACGCACCGGCTCGCGAACCCGGGCAGGATTCCCCTAGAGTTGATCGAGGTTCAGTCCGGCGCCTATTTAGGCGAAGACGACATCGTTCGTTTCGAAGACAACTACGGCCGCAACGGTTCGTAATCTCCAAGGGAGCACATCAAAAACACCCCACCCTTTCGCCATCTGCCTAGGACGCGCCATTAATTGAGTCAAACGCCCCAGGGCGGCCGTCGATGCTATGCTCGATAACCTTTCATGTTCTGCATCTCGGAACCGACTTTTGTCGAGCACAAGTGAGACGGCTCTGTGAGGATGAACTGCACGTCATCCCACAATCACCGACCTCGATTCCACCGCCCGCCCTCCAACACCACCGCCCTGCCCAATCGGCAATTTGCAAAGAATCTCGTCGATACAAGCATCCTTGCTCATCACCGCCGTTCGCAAATGCACCTCATGCCTCAACGGCGGCTCATAACCCGCTTCGATAGCGGTGAACTGCCGGATCCTGCCCTGGCGCGCGAGCGCATAAAGCCCTTTGGCATCGCGCGCTTCCGCGACTTCGAGCGGTGCATCGACGAACACCTCGACGAATTCATCTTTCGCAAACAACGCGCGTGCGGATTCACGAGCCTCGCGAATCGGAGAAATGGTTGCAGTAATGACGATTAATCCGGCATCCACCATAAGCCGGGCGACTTCCGCGACACGCCGAATGTTTTCGCGACGATCGCTGTCGGTAAAGCCAAGATCCTTGTTAAGGCCAAGGCGGATGCTGTCACCGTCAAGCAGCGCAGTCCGCAAGCCCCTTGAATGCAACGTCTGTTCAAGCAAATTGGCGAGCGTGGATTTTCCCGCACCGGAAATACCGGTCAGCCAGACGACGAACGGGCGTTGCTGCATGAGACGTGCACGGTCAAGCGGCTGAATAGTTGACGGGCCCGTAATGATGAGGTGGTCTGCCTCGCGGTTCATGTCGATTTATGCCTATCTGATGAGCGGGCGATCCACGCCAAGCTCGAAACATTCACCCAGGATCCGATACTAATAACGTAACCTGATGAAAGGTGTAACCAAATATTTTAAATAGCTTTGTAAGCTTCGTGGCACGCCGACAGACCTTGTCGCAAAAAAAATATTACGAATTATTTCACGAAGTTGGTCAACAAGCCATGAAGCGGCCGCCCACCATTCCCCCTAGCTCGCCTATCGAAACCTCCCCCTCCAACGCGCACAATACCCCCTGCACCACCCGCGACCGCGGCACCCGCCGCCATCGCTCAACCTTTGAAGAGGACGAGCCATGCTGAACTGGAACGAATATCGCAAGGAACTGATGACGCGCATCGGCGATCTAGCCAAGTTGTCACCCGACACCCTGACCGGCTACCAGACTTTGGCCTCGGCCGGCGCCAAAACCGGCCATCTCGACGCGAAGACCCGCGAGCTGATCGCGCTCGCCGTAGCCGTCACGACACGCTGCGACGGTTGCATCGCGGTGCACACGGCCGAAGCCGTCAAGCACGGCGCGACCAAGGACGAGGTCGCGGAAGCGCTCGGCGTAGCGATCGCGCTGAATGCGGGCGCGGCGCTCGTCTATTCCGCGCGCGTCATGGACGCGATGGGCGACTGAGCCGCACTCACCGCCATCGCCTCGCTCCGGCGCCCGGAATCCGGCGCGCCGGAGCTTCCCGCCTGGCGCGCCCCCTTCGCCCCGTCGCTCGCCCCCACGATCTCGGCTACCATGCCCCCACGATCGACGTCGAAGGAGCGTCCCATGTGCCGCTGGCTCGCCTACACCGGCAATCCGGTCCAACTCGAGACTGTCCTGTTCCGCGCGAAGCATTCGCTGATCGACCAGAGCCTGCACGCCCGCATGGGCGCGACGACCACCAACGGCGACGGCTTCGGCATCGGCTGGTACGGCCGCGACGACGAGATCCCGTTCCGCTATCGCTCGGTGCATCCGGCGTGGAACGACCGCAACCTGCGCGAAGCCGCGCGCGCGATCCATTCGCGCCTGTTCCTCGCGCATATCCGCGCCGCGACCGACACGCCGGTGCAGGAAACCAACTGTCATCCGTTCCGCCACGGGCGCTGGCTGTTCGCACACAATGGTCTGATTCGCGACTACCCCAAGCTGCGCCGCGACCTGGCGATGACGATCGATCCCGCCCTGTTCTCTACGCTCGAAGGCTCGACGGATTCGGAAGTGATGTTTCGGCTCGCGCTGACGTTCGGCCTCGAACAGGCGCCGCTGCCGGCGCTCGAGCGAATGGCCGGCGTTGTCGAAGAGATCGCCGCGCGGCATCACGTCGATATGCCGCTCAACATGACGGTCTGCGCAACGGACGGCGAGCAGATCGTCGCCGTGCGGTATTCGAGTGAACGGCAGTCGCGTTCGCTGTTCCATAGCGCGTCGTTCCAGCATCTGCACGCGCTGTATCCGCACGATCCGCGCATCACCGCGGTCGGCGACGACGCGTTCATGGTGCTGTCGGAGCCGCTCGTCGATCTGCCTGACGCCTGGGAGGAAATTCCCGAAAGCACCGCGATCGTCGCGCGCGGCGCCAGCGTCGAGCAACGGCCGTTCGCGCCACGCCGACACACATGAATGCGCCGCCACGCCCGCTCGATGACGGTGCGCAAGCAAGCGTCTCTACGCCCGTGCCGGACGTCATCCGAACGGCGGCGCGCCGTCGCCGCGATCGCGCAGACGGTTGCCTCGCCGCCGTGCGTCGGTTATAAAAGTCCGATCAATCGCGGCCGCCGGCCCGCCATTCCTTCGGAACGCGTCGCCGCGTCCCCTCTAGTCGATATGGAGAACGCATCTTGAATCTTGCTACCGCCCAGGAACTCATCGTCTCGCGCGGCCTCGACTTCGGCCTCAACCTGCTCGCCTCGATCGCGCTCTGGTTCGTCGGCCGCTGGGCAATCCGCGTCGGCACGCGGCTGCTCGGCAAGCTCATGAAGCGCAGCAACAAGGTGGATCCGACGCTCGCCGATTACCTGACCTCGGTGATCAGCGTGATGCTGACCATCCTGCTGATTCTCGCGATCCTGCAGATCTTCGGCGTACAGACGACCTCGTTCGCGGCACTGCTCGCCGGCCTCGGCCTCGCGATCGGCACGGCCTGGGGCGGGCTGCTCTCCCATTTCGCGGCCGGCGTGTTCATGCAGGTGTTGCGTCCGTTCAAGATCGGCGACGTGATCTCCGCGGGCGGCGTCACCGGCACGGTGAAAGAGCTCGGCCTGTTCGGTACGACGATCGTGACGCCGGACAACATCATCACGATCATCGGCAACAACAAGATCTTCTCCGACAACATTTCCAACTTCAGCTCGACGCCGTACCGGCGCGTCGATCTGACCGCGAAGATCGCCAACAGCGTCGATGCGGTCGATGCGATCACCCGCCTGAAGACGTCGATCCAGAACATCCCGAACGTGCTGTCCGATCCGGCACCGGACGTCGGCGTGCTCCAGTTCACGCCGGAAGGGCCGCTGCTGTTCGTGCGTCCGTCCACGCCGCCGGCGCATTACTGGCAAGTGTATTGCGACACCAACCGCGTGATCCTCGACACCTTCCGCGACGCGCAATATCCGACGCCCGAAACGCCGGTCTCGCAGCGCAGCACGCCGTGACGCGCCATCAGCGTCACGCATGAAAACCGGAACCTGAAAAGACAGAACCCCACGCGCCGAAACACGTGGGGTTCGTCAACCGCAGAGCGTGGCTTGCCGCCACGCGCTTCTTTGTTGCAGGTAGACGCCTTAACGGCCGCCCGTCTTCTGCGCGTCCTTCGGATGATTGCGGCTGCGCATGATCTTCCATAGCGCGCCGAGCGCGACCGGCACGATGGCCGCGCCGATCCCGGTCAGCACGATCACGTTCAGGTACTGGCGGATGAACGGGATATTGCCGAAGAAGAAGCCGACCAGCACGAGCAGCAGCACCCAGACCAGCGCGCCGAGCACGTTGAACAACTGGAAGCGTCCGAAACCCATCGACGATGCCCCCGCGACGAACGGCGCGAACGTCCGCACCACGGGAATGAAACGCGCGAGCACGATCGTCTTGCCGCCGTGCTTGTCGTAGAACGTATGGGTCTTCTGCAGCGCGGCGCGATCGAGGAATCGTTCGAGCAGCGGAATGTGCGTGCTGAACACCTTCGGGCCGACCCAGCGGCCGATCAGGTAGTTGAGCGTGTTGCCGCCGATCGCCGCGACGAGCAGCAGCGCGATCAGTGCAGCGATATGCAGGTGGCCGGTCGCGGCAAACGCGCCGCCGATGAACAGCAGCGAATCGCCCGGCAGGAACGGAAACACGACGAGGCCCGTTTCGCAGAACACGATCAGGAACAGCACCAGATACACCCAGGCACCGTAATCCCGGATGAAATCGCCGAGAAATGCGTCGATGTGCAAGACGAGATTGACGAAATGAAGCAGCGTATCCAAATGCGATTCCTTGAGGCGATGGGAAACGGAACGATCAAAAGGGCGGGAGCGACCGCCCGGCAAGGCGCGGCGCGCGCGACGCAGCCATCATACCGAAACTCCCTTAAGGCTCCGTGAAAAAACGTCACGGATCGTCCGTCCGGCGTGCGGCGCCTGCGTCGCTATAATTCGGCCATGTCCGAATTCACCGAAACGGCCGCGGGCGCCCCGCCCGCCCCCGCCCCGCGCCCGCTGCGCGCGATCCAACCCCTGCCCGACCAGCTGATCAGCCAGATCGCCGCGGGCGAAGTCGTCGAACGTCCGGCCTCGGTCGTCAAGGAGCTGCTGGAAAATGCGCTCGACGCGGGTGCGAACGCGCTGCGCATCGTCCTCGAGGAAGGCGGCGTCAAGCGCATCTCGATCACCGACGACGGCTGCGGGATTCCGCCCGGCGAGCTGCCGCTCGCACTGATGCGTCACGCGACGAGCAAGATCCGCTCGCTCGAGGAGCTTGAAGCGGTCGCGACGCTCGGGTTCCGCGGCGAAGCGCTCGCATCGATCGCGTCGGTTGCCGAAATGTTCATCACGAGCCGCACGGCCGAGGTCGCGCACGCGACGAAAATCGACGCGCAGACCGGCGTGCTGTCGCCCGCCGCCGGCGCGATCGGCACGACGATCGAGGTGCGCGAGCTGTATTTCAATACGCCTGCGCGACGCAAGTTCCTGAAGAGCGAGCAGACCGAGTTCGGCCATTGCCTCGAGATGATCCGCCGCGCGGCACTCGCGCGTCCGGACGTCGCGATTTCGGTGCTGCACAACGGCAAGGCTGTCGAACACTGGAATGCGGCCGAGCCGGCCCAGCGGGTCGCGAAAATCCTCGGCGACGGATTCGCGGGCGCGCACCTGCCGCTCGACGAACGCGCCGGCCCGCTCGCCGTCTATGGCTGCGCGGGTCTGCCGACCGCGAGCCGCGGCCGCGCCGACCAGCAGTATTTCTTCGTCAATGGCCGTTTCGTGCGCGACAAGCTGCTCACGCATGCGGTGCGCGCCGCCTATGAGGACGTCCTGCACGGCGACCGTTACCCGTCCTACGTGCTGTTCCTGGACCTGCCGCCGGAGGCGGTCGATGTGAACGTGCATCCGTCGAAGATCGAGGTGCGGTTCCGCGATTCGCGCTCGATCTACCAATTCGTGTTCCACGCCGTGCAGCGGGCGCTGGCGCGCCACGCAGGCGCGTCGCCGGAGACCACGGCGGGCGGCCACGCCGCGCACATCGCGCCGGCGCCCGGGCCGGCATCGTTTCAAGGCACGCCGCTCGGCCAGCTCGCGAGCGGCGCTTCGACGCCGTCGTCCACCGCAGGCAACACTTGGCTGCGGCAGGCACGAATGACGCAAGGCACGCTGCCGGTCGCTCAGCCGCTTGCGCTCTACGATGCGCTGTTCGGCCGCAAGGACAGCGGCGCAGGCACGCAAGCGGGCACGACGGCAGCCATGCACGACGCGCGCAACGCGCAGGATAGGGCCGTAGTGCCGGACGCGGGCGCTGCGCTGCGACCCGGCCTCACTGCGCCGCATCCGTCCGTGGACACGATGCACGACGAACAGCCGCTCGGCTTCGCGCTCGGCCAGATCCACGGCATTTACGTGCTCGCGCAGAATGCGAAGGGGCTCGTGATCGTCGACATGCACGCCGCGCACGAGCGGATCCTGTACGAACAGTTCAAGGGCGCGCTTGCCGACCGCTCCGTGGCTGTGCAGGCGCTGCTGCTGCCTGTCTCGATGACCGCCACGCCGATCGAGATCGGCACCGTCGAGGAGGAACGCGAGACGCTCGAATCGCTCGGCTTCGATCTCGCGGTGCTGTCGCCGACGACGCTCGCGATCCGCGCCGTGCCCGCACTGCTGAAGGATGCAGACCTGCAGGCGCTCGCCCGCGCGGTGCTCGCCGACCTGCACGCGTTCGGCGGCTCGCGCGTACTGACCGAACGCCAGCACGAGCTGCTCGGCACACTCGCCTGCCATCATGCGGTGCGTGCGAACCGCCGCCTCACGCTCGACGAGATGAATGCGCTGCTGCGCCAGATGGAAGCCACCGAGCGTGCGGACCAGTGCAATCACGGCCGCCCGACGTGGTATCAGTTGACCCTCGGCGATCTCGATCGCCTGTTCATGCGCGGCCAATGAGTCATTCACCGCAATCCCGCCCCACGACGATCGCCTGTCTGCTCGGCCCGACCGCTTCGGGAAAGACCGCCGCC
>NZ_JAHACR010000317.1 GCF_018375725.1 Burkholderia sp.
ATCTTCTCCTGCAAAGCCTTTTTATAGTATTGCGCCTGCTCCCCAGAAAACGCCTTATCCACGTAGGCTGCGAATTCGTACTCGTTTTTCAATCGGACGTCCGGGCCGAACTGCTGCATCCCATATCGCTCGAACAGCCTTTCAGAATGAGGCGACAACTGCCGCATCAACTCGTTATTCGCGTCGAGCAGCCGCTCGGTCGCCTGGTTGGCGGCGCCGACCTGCGCGATTGCGACGTTCGACAGATCGTCGACGCCGTGGCGTGTCGACGTCAGCGACCAGAAGCCGAGCGCCTCGACGGCGAGCAGAAAGAGGAAAAACACGGTCAACACGCCGAGCAGACCCGACGCGAGCTTGATTTTGCTGAACATGGGGATTCCAGAGACACCGACAATGCGGCAACGCTCCGGCGTTAGCGGCATTTCGCGGCAAGACTTTAGGCATTCCGGCGAATCTTGTGCAAATGAGCATGAATGATCGCGTCCGACACAATGATTGCGTCACGGAACGCCATAAACCGCAAGAAATGCGGGCGGAATTTCCTTGCTTATCCGCGGCCCCCTTCCTAGAGTTCAGCGCAAGCGGCCACTCATTGCGGGAGAAATCGATGACTGACATCGTGGATCACGCCCGCGGCGCATTGCGGGCGCAACCGTTCAGCGTGCTGCTCGGCACGGAACTGATGCAAATCGGCGAAAACGAAGTGTCGCTGTGCCTGCCGGTGCGCGACGAGTTGCGTCAGCAGCACGGCTACGTGCACGGTGGCGTCATCAGCTATCTGGCCGACAACGCGCTGACGTTCGCCGGCGCACTCGCGCTCGGGCCACGTGTGATCACGGCCGAATACAAGATCAACTATCTGCGGCCGGCGGTGAACGGCACGCTCGTCGCGCGCGCGAAGATCGTCTATGCCGGGCGGCAGCAGGCGACCTGCCAATGTCATGTGTTCGTCATCGACGGCGATCACGAGCGTCTCGTCGCGATCGCGCAGGGCACGATCAATCGGGTCGGCGATGGCAAGGTGCCTGGCGCGCCTGAGGAAACCGCCTGACCTGACCGTCAGTCCGCGCCGTTTTCGTCGCCCGCCAGCGGCGAGAAGCGCGGTGCGACACGCGCACGCACAGCACCTTGCGCATCGGTGCCGTAGATTCCGCGCGCCACGTTGTGCGGGTGGCGCGCCGCGTCGGCGACGCTCAGCACCGGCGCAAAGCACGCGTCGGTTCCCTCCAGCAGCGTGCGCCAGTGTGCGGACGGCTGCTGCGCGAATACCGCCGCGAAACGCGCCTTCAGCGCCGGCCAGCGCGCGCGGTCGTATTGCGACGCCGGATCGACGCCGCTGAGCCCGAGCCGCTCGATCAGCTGCGTGTAGAACGGCGGCTCCAGCGCGCCGATCGTCACGTATTCGCCGTCCGCGCAACGGTAGGCGTCGTAGAACGGCGCGTCGTGAAACAGGCTGGGCTGCACGCCGTCGAGCTGGCCGTTCGCCCGCGCCCACATCGCGAGCATGCCGAGCATCGCGACGATGTCGACGATCGCGCCGTCCACCACGCGCCCCGGGCCGCCCCCACGCACGTCGAACAGCGCGCAGACGATGCCGAACGCGAGGCCGAGCGCGCCGCCCGCGTCCCCGACGACAGTCGGCGGCAGGCCCGGCTTCTCGCCGCGCGACGCGGCGAGCGACAGGATGCCCGTCAGCGCGACGTAGTTCAGGTCATGTCCGGCGCTTGCCGCGAGCGGCCCGTATTGGCCCCACCCGGTCATCCGGCCATAGACGAGCCGGGGCGCGTGGCGCGCGCAGTCGTCCGGCCCGAGTCCGAGACGCTCCATCACGCCGGGCCGGTTGCCTTCGATCAGCGCGTCGGCCTGCGCGACGAGCGCGAGCGCCTCGTCGCGCGCGGCCGGCGATTTCAGGTCGAGCGTGACGATCGACTTGCCTTCGCGCAACAGGTCACCGTCGCCGCCCCGCAGTGCGTCCGGAGCGCTCGTGCGGCCGGGCGGCCGCGCAATCAGCGTGACCTGCGCGCCCATTCCGGCCAGCATCCAGCCCGCGAGCGGGCCCGGGCCGAGCCCTTCGAATTCGACGATGCGAACGCCCGCCAACGGTGCATTGAGCGACATCCGGTTCTCCTGTCCGACATGCCGGCGCGACATGCCTGCCTTTTCCGTGCCGGTCGATCACGGTCCGTGCGCGTCACGGATCAGAACGCATCCCCCGGCACGCGCACCCAGCCTTCCATCAGCACGCGCGCGCTGCGGCTCATGATCGCCTTCGTCACCGTCCACTCGCCGTTGTCCTGCTGGGCCTGGGCGCCGACGCGCAGCGTGCCCGACGGATGCCCGAAGCGCACCGCATGGCGCTCGCCGCCGCCCGCCGCCAGATTGACGAGCGTGCCCGGAATCGCCGCCGCCGTGCCGATCGCGACCGCCGCGGTGCCCATCATCGCGTGATGCAGCTTGCCCATCGACAGCGCGCGCACCAGCAGATCGACGTCGTCCGCCGCGACCCGCTTGCCGCTCGACGCGACATAGTCGGCCGGTTTCGCGACGAACGCGATCTTCGGCGTATGCTGCCGCGTCGCGATCTCGTCGAGCGTGTCGATCAGGCCCATGCGCAGCGCGCCGTGCGCGCGGATCGTCTCGAACATCGCGAGCGCGTTGGCGTCGCCGTTGATCGCGTCCTGAAGCTCGGTGCCCTTGTAGCCGATCGCCTCGGCATCGACGAAGATCGTCGGGATGCCCGCATTGATCATCGTCGCCCGCAGCGTGCCGACGCCCGGCACCGCGAGATCGTCGACGAGATGGCCGGTCGGGAACATCGAGCCGCCCGCGCCTTCCTCTTCCGCCGCCGGATCCATGAATTCGAGCTGCACCTCCGCCGCCGGGAAGGTGACGCCATCCAGTTCGAAGTCGCCAGTTTCCTGCACAGCGCCGTTCGTCATCGGCACATGCGCGACGATCGTCTTGCCGATGTTCGCCTGCCAGATCCGCACGGTCGCGATGCCGTCGCGCGGCACGCGCGCGGGATCGACCAGACCGCCGCTGATCGCGAACGGGCCGACCGCCGCCGACAGGTTGCCGCAGTTGCCGGTCCAGTCGACGAACGCCTTGTCGATCGACACCTGGCCGAACAGGTAGTCGACGTCGTGGCCCGGCCGTGTGCTCTTCGACACGATCACCGTCTTGCTGGTGCTCGACGTCGCGCCGCCCATCCCGTCGATCTGCTTGCCGTACGGATCGGGGCTGCCGATCACGCGCAGCAGCAGCGCGTCGCGCGCGGCGCCGGGCGTCTGCGCGGCCTCGGGCAGATCCTGCAGGCGGAAGAACACGCCCTTGCTGGTGCCGCCCCGCATGTAGGTCGCGGGAATCCTGATTTGAGGGATGTGAGCCATCTTTGTCCTGAGCTGATGTAACCCGGGCCGGTTTCCGCGGCAAACGCCCACGCGTCGCCATGAAGACAGACCTGGCGTCCGGCCGCCTGCACGGCGGACGAACCGGTCAGGCGATGCGTCGCCGCACCGCCCGCCTGTCGCGCGGCGGCGCCGTCAGGCCGCCGCCTGCGACGATTCGAGGAAGTCCTGCGCGAAGCGCTGCAGCACGCCGCCGGCCTCGTAGATCGACACCTCCTCGGCCGTATCGAGCCGGCACGTGACCGGCACGTCGACGCGCTCGCCGTTCCTGCGATGAATCACGAGCGTCAGGTCGGCGCGCGGCTTGCGCTCGCCGGTGACGTCGAACGTTTCCGTACCGTCGATGCCGAGCGTCGTGCGGTTCGTGCCCGGCTTGAACTCGAGCGGCAGCACGCCCATGCCGATCAGGTTCGTGCGGTGAATCCGCTCGAAGCCCTCCGCGACGATCGCCTCGACGCCCGCCAGCCGCACGCCCTTCGCCGCCCAGTCGCGCGACGAGCCTTGCCCGTAATCCGCGCCGGCGATGACGATCAGCGGCTGCTTGCGATTCATGTACGTCTCGATCGCTTCCCACATCCGCACCACGTTGCCGTCCGGCTCGACCCGCGCGAGCGAGCCCTTCTTCAGCGCGCCGTCCACGACCGCCATTTCGTTGATCAGCGTCGGGTTCGCGAACGTCGCGCGCTGGGCGGTCAGGTGATCGCCGCGATGCGTCGCGTACGAGTTGAAGTCCTCTTCCGGCAGGCCCATCTTCGCGAGATATTCGCCCGCGGCGCTGTCCGGCAGGATCGCGTTCGACGGCGACAGGTGGTCGGTCGTGATGTTGTCGCCGAGCACCGCGAGCGGACGCATGCCCTTCAATGTGCGCTCGCCGGCCAGCGCGCCCTCCCAGTACGGCGGACGGCGGATGTAGGTGCTTTGCGGCCGCCAGTCGTACAGCGGCGCGGCACGCTCGCCCGTCTCGGCCGCGCGCGCGAACATCGGCTCGTACACCGCGCGGAACTGCGCCGGCTTCACGCTCGACGCGACGATCGCATCAATCTCCTCGTCGGTCGGCCAGATGTCCTTCAGCCTGACCGGCTGGCCATCCTTGTCGAGGCCGAGCACGTCCTGCTCGATGTCGAAACGCACCGTGCCGGCGATCGCATAGGCGACGACGAGCGGCGGCGACGCGAGGAACGCCTGCTTCGCATACGG
>NZ_JAHACR010000318.1 GCF_018375725.1 Burkholderia sp.
GCAGCAGCTGGCGCTTCGCGGCCACGTCCTGTGCGAGCTTGTCCTCGTCCGCATCGCGCGGCAGGCCGAAGTACTTCTGCCACGCCGCATCGGACTGGGCGCGCATCCTGCGGCTGCGCTCAAGCTCCGACATGGCGTCAGGCGTGCCGGCCAGCAGTGCGGCGCCGTCGAGCGCGATCCGCTCGCGCGCCGCATACAGTTCGGCGGTCGCCACATCGACCGCACTCGGCATTTCGTTCGTGAATATTTCCCGGCTTGCGTCGTTCGCGCGGCCCATGCCGATCAGCCCCAGCGCGCCGATCGCGCACAGCAGCCCCGCCAGAAACGCCATCGTCAATCCGATGCGCGCGCGGATCGTCAGGTCTTTCAACACCATCGTTCCTTCCGTATTACGTCGTCATAAACGGGACTCGCCCGTCACTCGGAGGCATTCGCCCCTCTGGACGCATTTACGACAGCAAACCGTGCGACTTGATGGTGTTTACCCTTATTTCACGAATAAATCACGGAGAGAACCGAATTTCACAACAATCATCGGGTATTCAGCGTGAATTATTGCCATAACTGATCATTCAGTCAGTTCGGCAATCGTCGGAATCGACGGCTGCGCCCCCGCGCGCGTCACCGACAATGCCGCCGCGCGTTGCGCGAAGCGGAGCGCCGTATCGACGCTGTCGCCGGCTGCGAGCCGGGCGGCAAAGCCGCCGATGAACGTGTCGCCGGCCGCGGTCGTGTCGACCGCCTGCACCGCCGGCGCGGAATAGTGGCGCGCCGCGCCGTCCGCCGTCAGCGCGAGCACGCCGCGCGCGCCGAGTGTCACCAGTACGTTGCGCGCGCCTTCCGACTGCAGCTTGCGTGCGGCGACTTCGGCATCGTGCGGATCGCGGATCGGCAACCCCGTCAGCGCGGCCGCCTCGACTTCGTTCGGAATCAGGTAGTCGACGAGCGGCAGCCAGCCGGCCGTCAGCGGCGCGACCGCCGGCGCGGGGTTGAGCACGACCGTGCGTCCGAGCAGCCGTCCGGCCGACAGCGCGGCGAACACGGCGTCCGCGGGCGTCTCGAGCTGGCAGATCAGCACATCGGCGGCGGCGATCGCCGCGTCCTGCCCGGCAATCGCGCCCGGTGTCACGTCGCCGTTGGCGCCGGCGACGATGACGATCGCATTCTGGCTGCCATCGTCGACGACGATCAGCGCGACACCGGTCGACGCCGTCGCGCTCGTCGCGAGCCCCGCGCAGTCGATGCCTTCGGCTTCGAGGCCAGCGCGCAGCGCGGCGCCGTGCGCATCCGCGCCGACGCAGCCGATCATCGCGACCTGTGCCCCGAGGCGCGCGGCGGCGACCGCCTGATTGCCGCCCTTGCCGCCCGCGGCCTGCGCGAACGCATGACCGGCGAGCGTCTCGCCCGGCATCGGCAGGCGCGGCGCGCGCACGACGAGATCCATGTTGAGGCTGCCGATCACCGTCACGCGTCCCGCGTGCGGCGCACGACTGTCGGGACGGCCCATCATGCGCGGCCACCGGGCAGCGTCGGTTCCTGGTAAATAGCGGTCGACTCCCGCAGCACGAGACGCGGCGACACGACGCGACGGCGCTTCGGCGCAGCCAGCGAACCGCCGATCCGCTCGATCAGCGTCTGCGCGGCCATTTCGCCGAGCGCACGCACCGACTGGCCGACCGTCGACAGCGCGGGATACGTATAGCGGGAGAATTCGATGTCGTCGAAGCCGATGATCGAGCAGTCGTCGGGCACGCGCATCCCGCGCTCGGCCGCCGCGCGCAACGCGCCGACGCCCATCAGGTCGTTGCCGGCGAAGATCGCGCTCGGCCGGACCGAGTCGAACAGGCGCGATGCCGCCTGATAGCCGCCGAGGCACGAAAAGTCGCTTTCCGCGATCGCGCCGGACACGATGTCGATGCCGCGCTCGGCCATCGCGCGGATGAAGCCGTGCACGCGCATCGCGCTGACCGCGGTTTCCACCGGCCCCGTGATGCAGCCGATCTTCGCATGACCCAGTTCGAGCAGATGACGCGTCGCGAGATACGCGCCGCGCTCGTGGTCGATCTGCACGAGGTCGGCGGGCAGGCCCTCGATGTTACGGTCGACGACGACGAGCGGCGCGTGTATGTCGGCGAGTGTCTGCGCGAGCACCGCATCCTCTCCCGCCGATGCGACGATCAGCCCGTCGATGCGTTTTTCCTGCAGCACGCGCAGGTAGTTGCGCTGCTTGACCGGCTCGTCGTCCGAGTTGCAGAAGAACACGCAATAGCCGTTCGCCGCGCACTGATCCTCGATGCCGCGCGACAACTCGGCGAAATACGGATTCGTGCTGTTCGGCACGACGAGCCCGATGGTTGCCGTTGCGCGCGCCTTCAGCGAACGCGCGACCGCCGAGGGCACGTAGTTCAGTTCGCGGATCGCCACTTCGACCTTCGCACGCACATCGGCCGACACCGGCCGCGAATTGTTTACCACATGCGACACCGTCGTAAACGACACGCCCGCCATGGCCGCCACATCCTTGATCGTAGCCATTCCCGTTTCCCTCTGGTCTGCTCTGTCTTGTTTTCATCGTGCCCGCATGCGCCGGCTGCGATACGTGCCGAGGACGACCGCCACCCCAATCACCGCACCGCTGATGATGCACTTCGTCGGTTCGTTCGCACCGAGTTGTGCGAGCGCCGCGGCGAGTACCGAGATGATCGATACGCCGAAGAACATGCTGAATGCGAACCCGACGATTTTATACGGCTGCGGGTTAACCCCCGCAAGCCGCAAGGCTTCCTCGTTCGCGCCGATTCTCACCCCGAGCGCAACCAGGAACGCCGGCGGGACGCCGAGCGCGATCGGATTCGACAGGATGCCGAATGCGTTGCCGATATACGCGTTGCGCGAATTCGTCAGCGGATACGCGAGCCTGCGTGCCGCTTCCAGCATGCCGAGCGACACGATGCACGACCGAATGCGCCAGCCGACCGCGATCGCCCCGCTCAGCGCACCGGTCGCCGCCGCGACCGCGATGCCGGTCAGCGCGAGCGCCTCGCCCCGCGCCGGCGCCGGCATCACATTCGCGAGCACCGGCTCGGCGTATGTCTTGCCGGTAGCGGAAACGGTCAGCACGGGGGCGGGTGAAGGGGAAAGTTGGACGGTCGGCTCCATCGCGGTCCTGGTTGCGGCCGCGCGCGGTGGACGGCGCGCGGAATTGACGCTCACGGATAGCACGCGGCGGCCGTGATCGCGCCCACACCGGATAACGGCCGCTTCGCCGGAAACTTGAGCGCAGGCCGCCGCGGCCACGGCGCGTCACTGCGTCACGAGATCCACCGGCGTTTCGACTGCGGCCGACATGTCCGACTGCCTGCGGTGCTCGACGACCGCCTTGAGCGCCGTGTCGATGCCGAACACGGCCTGCTTCGCCGCGTACTGGTCGGCGGTCGCGAGCACGCGGCCGTCCTTCAGCATCGGCCTGATCGCGTTGCTGTCGTCGTAGCCGACGACATAGACCTTGCCCTGCTTGCCGGCGGCCCGCACCGCCGACACCGCGCCGATCGCCATGCTGTCGTTGCCGCACAGCAGCGCCTTGAGCTTCGGATAGGCATGGAGCATCGCCGACGCGACGGCGTGGCCTCTGTCGATCTCCCATTCGCCCGATTGCACCGACACGACCTTCATGCCGCCCGCCTTCATTGCATCCTGGAAGCCCGCGGTGCGCTGCTGCGCATTGGTCGTCGTCGGCATGCCCTCGACAATGCCGACCTCGTCGCCTGCCTTCAGTTTTTTCGCGAGAAAATCGCCGACCTTGCGCGCACCCTTGCGATTGTCCGGCCCGACGAATGGCACGTTCAGGCGCTTCGACTTCAGCACGCCGGGATCGAGCCGGTTGTCGATGTTGACGACGATGATGCCGGCGTCGACCGCCTTTTTCACGACCGGCACGAGCGCCTTCGAATCGGCCGGCGCCAGCACGATCGCGTCGACCTTCGACGCGATCATCTCCTCGACGATGCGGATCTGGCTCGCGCTGTCGGCCTCGTCCTTGATGCCGTCCGTAATAAGGTCGAACTGGCTGGCGTTGTGCTTCTGGTATTCCTTCGCGCCATTTTCCATGGTCAGGAAAAACTCGCTCGACTCGCTCGCGAGCGATTTCATCACGAGCGCGACCTTCGGCTTGCCCTGCGCCTGTGCATAGCCGCCCGGCACGGCCGCCGCCGCGATGGCGGCAAGCGCGACGGTCAGGAAGCGGCGACGAAAGGCGTGACTCATAAACATCTCCTGGCGGCAGGCCCGACGGGCCATGCGTTGTTTTAGTGCGAGCAAACGTTTGCGTTGCACAACCCCGGCTACGCCCTTCGTTGCTGTCGGTACCACGGAAAGGTTTGCGGAGACAGCCGACGGTCGTGCTCGGGCTGTGCATGGATGCGCACCGGGCCGGCAAGCAGCCGGCGGAGCGACGGGTATGCTGAACCGTTTCAGACCGGCGCGCAACCTGTCCGATCAATATTTAAGGGTTTGTGCGGAGTGTGGCCGCCGGGGATGAGCGTTCGATGTTCTGCGATCCGCAGGCGGTCGCGATCGCGGACGGCAGCGTGCCGGAGCTGCGCG
>NZ_JAHACR010000015.1 GCF_018375725.1 Burkholderia sp.
AGTCCTGCCCGGCTGGGCGGCGGCCGCCGCCGTGCCCGGCTGCGGCGCCGGCCGTTTCGCCGGAGCCGAGAACAGCTCGACGTGCGCGCGCGAGCGCGTGGCGCGCGGTGCTTCGGCTTCGCGCGCCAGCGCGGCTTCGCGGGCGGTGACGCCCGGCACCTGCAGGCGCAGCTTCTTCACCATCGCCCGCCCCGTGTGCGGCATGAACGCGACCTTGCGCGGATGCACGCCCTGCAAGTCCTCGGCGGTGATGCGGATGCGTTCGAGCGCCAGATAGCGGCGCACGAAATCGGCATTGCGGTCGCCGATGTTGATCGTCGTCATGCCCGCCAGCACGGCCGCACCGCCGAACACCTTCGCTTCGAAGCGCTCCCGCCGGCCGCCCGCCTTGATCAACTCGTTGATCAGCATTTCCATCGCATAGGCGCCATAGCGCATCGACTCGGATGCGGCGGCGGACGGATCCGCGCCGTCGTCGGGCAGCATGAAGTGATTCATCCCGCCGACGCCCGCGACCGGATCGTGCAGGCACGCGGCGACGCACGATCCGAGCACGGTCATCAGCACCATGTCGCCGTTCGTCGTGTAGAACTCGTTCGGCAGCAGCTTCACGCCGGGCCGGCCGAAGTGTGCGTCGAAGTAGTGATTGGTCGCAATCGGCAGCGCGCTCATCGGCCATCCTCATGCGCATGCGCGGCGGCCGCGCGCGGCCGCGTGCGCGACGGCGCCGCATCCCGCGACAGTTCGTAGACGGTCTGCCCGCGCAGCCGGAACGCCTGCGTGACGTAGGTGAAGTTTTCCGAATGGCCGGCGAACAGCAGGCCGCCCGGTTTCACGAGCGGCTCGAAGCGCGAGAGCACCTGCCCCTGCGTCGGCTTGTCGAAATAGATCATCACGTTGCGGCAGAAGATCGCGTCGAACGGCTTGGCGATCCCGTAATCGGCATCGGTCAGGTTCAGCTGTTCGAAGCGGATCATCGCGCGCAGCTCGGGACGCACCTTCACGCGGCCCGCCTGCGCACCCGTGCCTTTCAGGAAAAAGCGCTTCAACCGCTCCGGCGGCAGGTGCTTGACCTGGTCGTACGTGTAGATGCCGGCCTCGGCCTTCGCGAGCACCTGCGTGTCGAGATCGGTCGCGAGGATCGACGCGCCGCGCGCCGCCGATTCGCCGAGCGCCTCGATCAGCGTGATCGCGATCGAATACGGTTCCTCACCGGTCGAGGCCGCCGAGCACCACACCGAGACCGGCGCCTCGCGGTGCTTCACGAAGTCCGCGAGGATCGGAAAATGATGCGACTCGCGAAAAAACGCGGTGAGGTTGGTCGTCAGCGAATTGGTGAAGGCTTCCCACTCGGCCGGATCGTCCTCCTGTTCGAGCAGGTCCAGATAGTCGCGGAAGGTGTCGAGCCCGCGTGCACGCAGTCGCCGCGCGAGACGGCTGTACGCCATGTCGCGCTTGTGCTCGGACAGCGAGATCCCCGCACGGCGGTGGATCAGCGAGCGGATGCGCGCGAAGTCGGCGGCCGTGAACGCGAAATCGCGGCCAGGCTCGCCCGCCCGTTGGGACGTGTCCCGAGAATCGGCATGAAGCGAAGCGCGCGCAGACAGCATGGTTTAGAAGGTCTCCCAATCGTCGTCGGACGCACCGGCCGCGGCGAGCGCCGGCTTCGGCTCGGCGGCCGGCGCCGGCCGCACGAGTGCGGGCTTCGCGGCCGGCTTTGCCGCCTCGGATGCGGCGGCGCGGGCCAGGCGCGGCGCGTAGCCGCCCGCTGCTGCGGGCGCGGCCTTCGGCTCGCTCGCGGCGGGCGCGGCGCGCTTCACCGGTTGCGGCGCGGCAGGCGCGGCTGCGGCTGCCGGCTGCGATGGCGGTGCCGGCTGACGCGCCGCCGCCATCGCGGGTGCGACCACGTGCGTGATGCCGCCCGCGACCCGCCAGCCGGCCACGACCGACTTCAGCTGGCGTGTCTGTTCTTCGAGCGACGCGGCCGCGGCCGCCGCCTGTTCGACGAGCGCTGCGTTCTGCTGCGTGACGGCATCCATCTGGCCGACCGCACGGTTGACCTGCTCGATGCCGGTCGACTGCTCTTCCGATGCGGCGCTGATCTCGCCCATGATGTCCGTCACGCGGCGCACCGCCTGAACGATCTCGTCCATCGTCGATCCGGCGCGCGCGACGAGCGCCGAGCCGCTTTGCACCTTGTCGGCCGAATCGCCGATCAGCTGCTTGATCTCCTTCGCGGCACTGGCGCTGCGCTGGGCGAGCGAACGCACCTCGCCCGCGACGACCGCGAAGCCGCGGCCCTGCTCGCCCGCCCGCGCGGCTTCGACCGCCGCGTTCAGCGCGAGGATGTTGGTCTGGAATGCGATGCCTTCGATCGTGCCGATGATGTCGACGATCTTGCCCGAGCTGGTCGCGATGTCCTGCATCGTCGCGACCACCTCGCCGACCACTTCGCCGCCCTGCGTCGCGATATCCGACGCATTGACCGCGAGCTGGCTCGCCTGCCGCGCGTTCTCGGCGTTCTGCCGCACGGTGCCGGTCAGCTGCTCCATGCTCGACGCCGTTTCCTGCAGCGACGCGGCCTGCTGCTCGGTGCGCTGCGACAGGTCGACGTTGCCGGCCGCGATCTCGTGCGCGCCGACGTCGATCGACTCGGCGCCGCGATGCACGGCCTGCACCATCGCCGTGACCCCGCCCTGCATCCGCTTGATGCCGGCGAACAGGCGGCCGATTTCATTGCGGCCATACACCTCGACCGGCTCGGTGAGGTTGCCTGCCGCGATGTGCTCAAAGTGCGTGACCGCCTCGACGAGCGGCCGGATCATCACGGCGTTCATCACGAAGCGGACTGCGATGACGATGACGAGCGCCACCACGATCCCCGCGACGATCAGCGCGACCATCAGCGAAATGCCGGCCTGCGTCGCATCCTGGCGCGCGAGCGCCTGTTTCTGCAGCGCGCCGATGACAGCCGACGCCGCGTTGTCGTAGGCGACGAACATCGGGCTGATCTTCGTATCCGCGATCGCGTGATAGGCGGCCATGTCTCCCGCGCGCGCCGCCGCGAATTCCGGCTCGAGGCCGTCCTTGACGAGCGCCGCGTAGCGCGCGTTCAATTCGTCGCCCAGCGCGGCGTCGACGCTGCCCTTCGGCGTCGCCTGATACGCTTGCCAGTTCCGGTTCGACTGCGCGTACAGATCCTGCGCACGCGCGAGCACCTTGGCGGCCTCTTCGGTATTGCTCGCCTCCGCCAGCGTGCGGGCGCGGTCGAGCGACACGCGCGCGCGCAGCAGGTATGACGACGTGTCGTCGAGGGCGTGGATCGCGGGCAGATCGACGCGTGCGATCTCGTCGAGCGACCGGCTCGCATTGTTCAGCGCGAACAGTCCGAGCCCGCCGACCGCTGCGGCGAGGCACACGAGAATGAGTCCGACCGCCGTCAGCGTCGTGCGGATCGACCAGTTATGCAACATCGCAGATTCCCCCGTATTTCCGTGTGCGTGCGCGGCGCGCGCCGCTTATACGCCGAGCGTCTCGATCAGCGCCATTTCCCGGCTCGACATCAGCTTCTCGATGTCCATCAGGATCAGCATCCGTCCGTCGACCGTGCCGAGGCCGGTCAGGTATTCCGTCGTCAGCGTCGCGCCGAATTCCGGCGCGGGCATGATCTGCTCGGCCGTCAGCGTCAGCACGTCCGACACGCCGTCGACGACCATGCCGACCACGCGATGCGCGACGTTCAGGATGATCACGACCGTCTGGTGGTCGTACTCGACCCGGCCCAGATGGAACTTGAGCCGCATGTCGACGATCGGCACGATGATGCCGCGCAGGTTGATCACGCCCTTGATGAAGTCGGGTGCGTTCGCGATGCGCGTCACGCTGTCGTAGCCGCGAATTTCCTGGACCTTCAGGATGTCGATGCCGTATTCCTCGTCGCCGAGCGTAAACACGAGAAATTCCTGACCCGTCGCATCGCCATGTTCCGCATCGCGGCGGCTCGTCGCCGCGTTCGCCGCGGCCGGATTGATCATTTGGACTTCAGCAGACACGTTTGCCCCCAATCGGTTGAATGGCGAGAGTTAGAACATGGCGAGCTCGGCGGCCGGATTGGCGCCGTGCGTCGCGCGGGTTTCACGGTTGAGCGCCGCGACGTCGACGATCAGCGCAACGCTGCCGTCGCCGAGAATCGTCGCCGCCGAGATGCCGTGGACCTTGCGGTAATTGGTTTCGAGGTTTTTCACGACCACCTGCTGCTGGCCGACCAGCTCGTCGATCAGCATCGCAAAGCGGCGGCCTTCGGTTTCCATGATCGTGACGATCCCCTGCGTCGGATCGGTGCGGGCGTCGGCGACCGAGAACACCTCGTGCAGCGCGACGAGCGGCAGGTATTCGCCGCGCACCCGCACCACGCGTTCGCCGTTGCCGACCCGGTAGATGTCGTCGGCGGACGGCTGCAGCGACTCCATCACGAAGTTCAGCGGCAGGATGAAGATTTCGCCGCCGACCTTCACCGACATCCCGTCGAGGATCGCGAGCGTCAGCGGCAGCACGATGCGCGTCGTGGTGCCGCGGCCGGCCAGCGACGTGATCTCGACGTGGCCGCCCATCGACTGGATGTTGCGCTTCACGACGTCCATGCCGACGCCGCGGCCGGACACGTCGGTCACGGTCTCGGCGGTCGAGAAGCCCGGCGCGAAGATCAGGTTCCACACCTCTTCGTCGCTGATGTTGTCCGACACCTGCATGCCCTGCTTCGCGGCCTTCGCGAGAATCCGCTCGCGATTCAGGCCGGCGCCGTCGTCGCTGACCTCGATCACGATATTGCCGCCGTGATGGGCGGCGGACAGCACGAGCTGGCCGACCGCATCCTTGCCGGCGGCGACACGCCTGTCGACCGTCTCGATGCCGTGGTCGAGACTGTTGCGCACCAGGTGCGTCAGCGGATCGATGATCCGCTCGATCAGACTCTTGTCGAGTTCGGTCGCCTGACCGAACGTCACGAGTTCGACCTGCTTGCCGAGCTTCGCCGCCAGATCGCGCACGAGGCGCGGGAAGCGGCTGAACACGTAGTCCATCGGCATCATGCGGATCGACATCACCGCTTCCTGCAGATCGCGCGCATTGCGTTCGAGCTGCGCCATGCCGTTGTACAGGCGATCGTGCAGCGCCGGATCGAACGCGCTCGTCGTCTCCGCGAGCATCGCCTGCGTGATCACGAGTTCGCCGACGAGGTTGATCAGCTGGTCGACCTTCTCGACGCCGACGCGGATCGAGCTGCCTTCGCCGCCCGACGCTGCCGCGGCGGCCGGACGTGCACGCTTGTCTTCATGGTGCGGCTGCGCGACGGCTGCGGGCTTCTGGGCGGCCGGTTGAGACACGGCCGGCGCCGGCGCAACCGGTTCGGGGGCGGCCGCGGCGGCCGGCTGCGATGCCGGCGAGGGCGCGGGTTGCGGCACGCTCGCCGGCACATTCGCCTGCGGCGCGGCTGCCTGCGCCGCGGCTTCCGTCCCGCCCTGCGCGCTCGGCGCGGTACCGTGGCCGATCCGGATCTGGCTGTCGTCGATCACGAAGCAGCACACCGCGATGATGTCGTCGGACGACACGTCCGATTCGAGCCACAGCGTCAGGTCGGCGCCGACCGGTTCGCGGCCGACGATCCGGCCGAGGTTGCCGAGTTCTTCGGTAAGGAGCGCCTGATCCTTGGCGTCGACGCCGATCAGCGTGATCTTCAGGTGCGGGCCGCTCGCGTCTTCCGCCGGCGCTGCGACCGGATGCGCGGCTGCCACCGCCTGCTCGACGACATGATCGGGCACGCTGTCGCCGGCGGGCTCGAACGCAGGCGCGCCGGCGACCGGCGCTTCGACGGCCGGCGCAGGCGCCGCGCCGCCGCTCTCGGCCTTCAGCCGTTCGAGCTTCGCGCACATCGCGGCGGCCGCCGCCGCATCGGGCTCGGCGCTCGCACGGTAGTCCGCCAGCTGGTCGGACAGCACGTCCTTCGTTTCGAGGAACGCGTCGACCATCTCCTTCGTCAGCGTCAGCTCGTTGTTGCGTGCACGGTCCAGCAGCGATTCGAGAATGTGCGTCGTATCGGTGAGCGCGGAGAAGCCGAACGTCGCCGCGCCGCCCTTGATCGAATGCGCGGCGCGGAAGATCGCGGCCAGATCCTCGGGATCGGGCGCGCTGACGTCCAGATTCAGCAGCAACTGCTCCATCTGCGCGAGCAGCTCGTCCGCTTCGTCGAAGAAGGTCTGATAGAACTGAGTGATGTCGAGAGTCATGCCGGTTCGCCAGATAAGTACGTCACGTTCATGTCAGGATGCAGCCGGAGCGGAAAGTGTCGCGACCACGTCGAGCAGCAGGTCCGGATCGAGCGGTTTCTCGATCCAGCCGGTCGCCCCCGCGTCGCGGGCCGCAGCCTTGAACGCCTCGCCGTCCTCGGTCGTGAGGACGAGAATCGGCGTGTCCGCGTAGACCGCCCCGGCGCGCAGCGCCGCGATCACTTCGAGCCCGCTTTTCCCCGGCATGTGCTGATCGGTCAGCACCAGGTCGAACGACGTGGCCGACGCGACATCGAGGCCTGCATCGCCGTCCGCCGCGACCGTCACGTCGTAGCCCGCCTGTGCAAGCGTCGCCTGCAGGAGCGCGCGCATGGTCGCGGAGTCGTCGATAGCGAGAATGGTTCGGATCATGTCTGTCTCGGGAATCAGGTTCGGGGCACCGATGCCGCCGCCGCAGCGGAGCCCGCGAGCGCCGGCCGCGCAGGCGCAACCGCTGGTGCGGGCGCCGCTGCCGGGCCGGCAAGCTGCTGCGCGAGCTTGGCGCCGGCCGCGTCGGCCGACAGCGTGGTCGTCGTCGCGTCGTCGCGCATCAGCGCTTCTTCGGATTTGCGGTTCAGCACGATGATGCTGATCCGGCGGTTCTCCGGATCGAGCGGATCGGCCTTGTTCAGGTTCTGCGTCGATGCGAGGCCCAGCACGCGCAGCACTTTCGCCTCGTCCATGCCGCCCGCGATCAGTTCGCGGCGCGATGCGTTCGCGCGGTCCGCGGACAGTTCCCAGTTGCTGTAGCCGGCTCCGCCGCCCGCATACGGCACCGCGTCGGTGTGACCCTGGACGACGATGCGGTTCGGCACGTCGTTGAGCGTCTTGCCGATCTCGCGCAGGATGTCGCGCATGTACGGCTCGACGTGATTGCTCGACATCGCGAACATCGGCCGCTTCTGCGTGTCGACGATCTCGATGCGCAGGCCCGTCAAGGTGGAATCGATCCGGATCTGCTGCTTGAACTGGCGCAGTGTCGGGTTCGCCTCGATCGCGGCGATCAGCTTGATCTGCAGGTCGTGCAGGCGGGCCTGTTCGCGCCGTTCGAGCGCGCCTTGCGCCTGTGCGGTCGCGTTCTCGTCGTTCTGCTTCGCGAGGCGGTCGGCGAGGTTCGTCGAGCCGTCGGTGCGGCGCGTGGCGCCGGCTTCGATGCTCGAAAGGTCGCGCCCGCCGCCGTTGATGATGCTCGAATCCTGCGAGCTGCGGTCGCCGCTGCCGAACAGCGCGGCCTTCAGCGGCGTGTTGAAATAATCGGCGATCCCCTTCATCTGCACCGGCGTCACCGCGCTCAGCAGCCACATCAGCAGGAAGAACGCCATCATCGCGGTCATGAAGTCCGCGTACGCGAGCTTCCAGGCACCGCCGTGGTGGCCCTTCTTCTGCGGCGCCGCCCGCTTGACGACGATCGCGCGATCCTTGTTCTTGCTCATCGGGCGCTCCGCGTCACTTCGCCTTCACGCGGCGCACGTGCTCTTCGAGCTCGGCAAACGACGGCCGCTCGGTCGAGAACAGCACCTTGCGGCCGAACTCCACCGCGATCGCCGGCGCGTAGCCGTTCAGGCTCGCGAGAATCGTCACCTTGATGCACTGGAACATCTTCGTCGACTCGGCGACGCGCTGCTCCGCGAGGCTCGCGAGCGGGCCGATCAGGCCATACGACAGCAGGATGCCGAGGAACGTGCCGACGAGCGCCTGCGCGATCATCGCGCCGAGCACCGCGGGCGGCTTGTCGGCGGACGCCATCGTATGCACGACGCCCATCACCGCCGCGACGATGCCGAAAGCCGGCATCGCGTCGCCGACGCGCATCAGCGCATGCGCCGGGGCCTCGCCCTCGGCGTGATGCGTCTCGATCTCCTCGTCCATCAGGCTTTCGATCTCGAATGCGTTCATGTTGCCGCCGACCATCAGCCGCAGATAGTCGGTCAGGAATTCGACGATGTGCCGGTCGGCGAGAATTTTCGGATATTGCGTGAAAATCGGGCTCTTCTCGGGGTCGTCGATGTCGGCCTCGAGCGTCAGCGTGCCTTCCTTGCGCGCTTTCGCGAGCAGCACGAACAGGAGCCCCATCAGCTCCATGTAGATTTCCTTCGTGTATTTCGAACCCTTGAAGAGCGTCGGCAGGACGCGCAGCGTCGCCTTGATGGTCTTCATGCCGTTGCCGAGGATGAACGCGCCGACGCCTGCGCCGACGATCATCAGGATCTCGACCGGTTGAATCAGCGCGCCCAGATGGCCGCCCGCCAGCGCATAGCCGCCGAAGACGGACAACAGCGTCACGAGTGTTCCCACGAAAATCAGCACTGCCAGTCCCTCACGAATGACCGGCGGGGAGGCCGCCGTTAAGTGGTTTACGGCAGTTGTCAGGAAAACTTTGGCCGTGCGCGACGCGCCGCATGGCCGTGTTTACCATCACCGTTTCCCGGCAGGGTCGACCGCCCGCGGCACCGGCCGCGGCCGCGCGAGCCCCGCGCGGCGGGCTCAGACCGCGAGCGGCGCCTGTTCGGCCCGCGCGGCGGCAGCCTTGCGCGTCTTGCCGGCACGCGACGGCGGCTGGCAAAGACCGCAGACGAAACCTTGATGCGGATCATGCGCATGCGCGACAAAGTGGCCGCCGCAGCGCGTGCACGGGGTCGTCTGCAACATCCCCGAATCGAAAAAGCGCACGAGCGTCCACGCGCGCGTGAGGCTCAGCACGGCCTCGTCGCCGGACAGCGCCACGTGCTCCAGATAGAGCCGATAAGCCTTCACGATCGCCTGGATCGGCTCGCAGCGGCCGTGATCCTGCATGAACCGGTAGATGTTGTAGAACAGCGACGAGTGAATGTTCGGCTGCCACGTCACGAACCAGTCGGTCGAGAACGGCAGCATGCCCTTCGGCGGCGATACACCCTTCAGTTCCTTGTACAGCTTGATCAGACGGTCGCGGGACAGGTTCGTCTCCGCCTCCAGCAGCTGCAGCCGGGCGCCCAGTTCGATCAGTTCGATGGCGAGGGTGATTTCCTTCACCTCGACCACGACGCTTTTGCTTGCCATAGTGATTGCCGTCTGCTTCTCGTAACTTCGGATATCGATCGCCAAACCGTTGCCCCGGTCTTGCAGGCGCCGTGGCGAATCGGTGTCAGCGGACGCTTTCGACCGGCTGGCCGGCCATCAGGATCGCCGAATGGGCGTGTGCGACGACGGCGCTGCGTCCTTTGTCGGCAAGCGCGGACAGCAACAGATGATCATCGAAGCGAAAGCGGCACAACATCTGGTTCGACGCGGCAAGCTTCACAGTCTGGGCGAGCGTGAGGCCCGCGAGGACATCGGCCAGCTCCTCGGAAATCCCCATGCGGAACATGCCCATCGCTTTGTCCTCACGCAGCAGACGCTGTGCAAGCAGGAGGTACGACAGGTTTACCTCATTGATCTCACTGAGCATTTCGCTTGTAGCGCTCATGATTCCCCCGTTAAGAACCTTGGCCTTTCGTTTTATGGAAACGTTTGCTCGACAGGGCGGCTCGTGGCGCGCATCGGAACGTTTATAGTCTTACAGCCGGGATTTTGGCCAAACGGGTTTTATGCCGGTATCAGCGAAGTGGCGTGCGCCGCGCAGGAATTGTCTGTAAACCGTGTAGGAATTTTTCTGACAAAAGGGTGTTGAAAGGTCGGAAACGGGAAAAGTGCGGCAAGGTGTCGCAGATGGCTGGCAGCAGTACGTGCCGGCGCGAAGAATCGGAAAAAATTATAGAGGGTTTTCACGAATACGCAACAATCATTCGTTCCGTTTCGCTCTGCGCGCATAGGCATTTTTTACCGACTTCTCGCGTATTTCATCATGTAACAAGGGTTAAGCGTTTGAAAAAACCCTCGAAACCGGCCGACCGATCCCGATAATGGGCTGGAACGGGCAGCGCCGCGCGTGCCGCCGGCCCTGCCCGCAGCCTGCCGCCCGGCGCCCTGGCGTCCGCCGGCACACCCGGCGACGCACGTCGGCGCGGCCATTCCCCCACCCTGCATGGGATCGGAAGCAGCGCTGTCGCGCCTGCTCTGGTCGACCGCTTTGCGTGATGATCGGAGCATGCGCCAAAGCACCCGCGCTGGTCGCCGCTTTACTTGAGACCGGAGCAAGCGCCGACGCGCCCGCTCTGGCCGCCCCGCTTGACATGGGACCGGAGCAGGCGCTGAAGCGCTCGCTCTGGCCGACACCGGAGATCGTCCATGCGCATTGCCCAGATCGCGCCGCTCTACGAAGCCGTTCCGCCGAAACTCTACGGCGGCACCGAACGCGTCGTGTCCTACCTCACGGAAGCACTCGTCGAACTCGGACACGACGTGACGCTCTTCGCCAGCGGCGACTCGGTCACGTCCGCCCGCCTCGAAGCGGCCTGGCCCCGCGCCCTGCGCCTCGATCCATCCGTTCGCGACGCAATGGCGCCCCATATGCGCCTGCTCGAACAGGTCGCCCGCGTCGCACACGAATTCGACGTCCTGCACTTCCATCTCGACTACCTGCCGTTCCCGCTGATGACGCGCCTCGACACGCCGCACGTCACGACACTGCACGGCCGGCTCGACCTGCCGGAACTGCAGCCGGTGTTCAATGCGTTCCCCGGCGCCCCCGTCGTGTCGATCTCCGACAACCAGCGCAAACCGCTGCCGCAAGCAGCCTGGGCCCGCACCATCCATCACGGCCTGCCGGACACGCTGCTCACGCCGCAACCCGGCGTCAAACCGGAATATCTCGCGTTCCTCGGCCGCATCTGCCCGGAAAAGCGTGTCGATACCGCCATCCGGATCGCCGCACAAAGCGGGCTGCCGCTGAAAATCGCCGCGAAAGTCGACAGGGCCGACGCCGATTATTTCAAGGAGGAGATCGAGCCGCTCCTCGACTCGGCCCACGTCGAATTCATCGGCGAGATCAACGAAGCGCAAAAGCCGGCATTCCTGTCCGGCGCGAAGGCGCTGCTGTTCCCGATCGACTGGCCCGAGCCGTTCGGCCTCGTGATGATCGAGGCCATGGCATGCGGCACGCCGGTCGTCGCATTCAACCGCGGATCGGTGCCGGAAGTGATCGAAGACGGCGTGACCGGCTTCATCGTCGAGGACGTTCAGGGTGCGGTCGGTGCGCTGCAGCGGATCGACAGCCTGTCGCGCGATGCGATTCGCGCCCGCTTCGACACCCGTTTCAGTTCAAGGACGATGGCGCAACACTACGTGGAAACGTACGAAACGCTGTGCGCCGCAACTCGCCAACCGGCATTGCGCCGGGTCGCGGCAGGCTGACACCGGAAATCCCCGCCGGAATCGGGCTCGAAATCGGCCCGGAAAAACGAAAGAGCCGCATCGACGATGCGGCTCTTTCCGTATTGGCCCAAACTCGATTATTCAATCAAAAAACGATCTCGGTTTTTCCCGACGATCCAGCCCGGCGGTTTGCCGCGCCCACTCCAGGTGGCGCCCGACTTCGGATCCCGGTATTTCGCCGGCAACGGTGCTTTTTTTGGCGGACGACCACGACGCGCGCGCTCCGCAAACCCCAGATCCTGCGCCGTCAGCCCATACTCGGCAATCATCCGCTGCACGTCCGCAATGACGGCGGCGACTTCCTGGCGGCGAACCTCGTCCGCCTGAGCCTGCAAATCGGCGATTTGCGCCTTGAGTTTCGCGTATTGAGACATTTCAGCTCCCTGTTACATGACCCAACCCTGACATACCGATCCGGACACGAGACACCCGTTACGCCATCCGCACTGCCACCATGCAAATTGCAATATATGGATGTAGTTTAACCAAACCGTCTATTTCAGGAATGCGGGCTTATTCTAATAAAACGGCTTCACCGGCCTTTCGGATTTAACAAAGGTTGACCCTCGCCCTGCGATTCGCCTCCTATAATCCAGACCAATTGAGGATGCGCTGTAAATCAGGATCCGGTAATCCGTCGTCCAAGCATCCCGAACTGGATCTCCAGGAACGTTTTCGGCGGCTCGCGGCAGAGGCGCCCGGCACAATCCGGTTCGCGCCATTGTTCGGCGCGGCGGCCGCCGGAGCCACGCACCCGCGGGCTGCGGGACGCGACGGGGCCATCGATCCGCCACCAATCGCGCGGCATGACCGTGCCCGAGAGCAGCGGCGCCAGTGAGCCGCTCGCTCGAGAGATAACACGACGGGGTTAGGCGGGCAGGAGCAGCGAGCCTCACGCTGCCGAAGAAAAAGAGGCGGGATACTTCAACGGGCGCCGGCGGCGCCCGTTTTTCATTGTGCGGCGACGCCGTCCTCGAGCGCGAACAGCGCGCGCAAATGGCGCGCGACGCCCGCATCGAAGTTGTTGCCGATCCGCGGAATGTGCGGCAGGCGCGCGATCAGATCCGGGTTGGCGTTGTTCATCATGAACGCGTGACCCGCGGTTTCGAGCAGGTCGATGTCGTTCATGTTGTCGCCGAACGCAATGCAGTGACCGGGTTCGATGCCGAGCCGCCCGAGCACCGCGCGCAACGCGCGTCCTTTCGACACGCTCGCGGCCATCACCTCAAGGCAATCGGGCAGCGAGTACGTCACATACAGCGCGTCGCCGAATTCCGCGTGCAACCGCTGGGCGATCGCGGCCAGATCCGCGGGTTCGCCGATGTACAGCACTTTCGCGATATCCGCGCCACCGTGTGAAGCCATGTCGATCACGTCGTAGCGAAAGCCCGAATCCTGATGGAAGTCGAGCAGGTGCTGCGCATCGCGGTCGATCAGCCAATCCTGATCGGCGAACAGGTTGACGATCACGCGGCCGTGCTCGCCGACGATATCCGGCCGCACGATGCGCCGGACCATCTCGGGCGCGATGTCCTGCGCGTGGATCGTCGTGTCGTCAGGCGCATGGACGCGCGCGCCATTCGACGTGATCAGGTACGGCCGGATGCCGAGGACATCGCGGATGCCGGTGACGTCCGCATAGTGACGCCCCGTCGCGATGATGAACGGCAGACCGTCGCGATCGAGACGACGGACAGTCTCGATCGTGTAAGGGTCGAGCTGGTGTTCGCTGTTCAGCAGCGTGCCGTCGAGATCGGTGGCAATGACTTTGTACATGGATGGATCGGAAAGGCGCGGAAAGCGAAAAACGCTGCGAGGCCGCCATTTTAACGTCGCACTCCGGGAGGTGCCGGCAGGCGCTCCGGGCGAAACGCGCCAGCCGATGCCGATGCATGAAGCCACCCGCGGCGCCGGCGGCCGCGGACACACACGCGGCGCCGCGCCCTTCCGTCAGCCTTGCCTCGCCGCATTCAGCGCAAGCCGCAACGCGCCATGCGCCGAATCCTCCAACGGTGCGCGCAGGCGTCCGACATGCCGCGCCGGCACCGCTGACACGAGCACATCGGCCAGACCGCCGCACAGCGCCACCGGCAAAACCTGCCGCGGATCGAGCGCGTCGATCATCTTGCCAATCTCGTCGCCCGCCTGCGCGATCAGCGCGAGCGCGAACGGATGCGTGCGATGCGCGAATACGATCGGTGCGAGGCGCGCATACGCCGTCTGGTTCGCCTCGCACGACCACTGGACGAGTGCGTCGCGATCCCGCGCGCCGCACGCGTCGAGCAAGGTCTCGGCAAAAGCATCGCGTGGCACCCGGCCGTCGAGCGCCTGCTGCGCATAGGCAAGCGCACGCATGCCGAGCCACGCGCCGCTCGCCTCGTCGCCCGACGGAAAGCCGAAGCCGCCCGCGATCCGGCAAACGCCGTCGCCATCGAGTGCGGCCGCGATACTGCCGGTGCCGAGCGCCACGATCAGCCCAGGCTCACCGCCGTGCGCACCGACCACTGTCGTGTATGCGTCGCTTTCGATCGCAAGCATATCGAGCGGCGCCTGCGCGCGGAACGCGGCGAGCCACGTCGGGTTATTCACGCCCGCAAGCCCGCAGCCGAGCGCACAGCGCGACCAGTCGAATGCCAGGTCGGCGCGCGCGAACGCGTCCGCACATGCCGCACCAATCGACGCCCATGCGCGCTCGATGCCGAGCCCGAGCCCCGACGGGCCTCCGCGCCCTTGCGCCAGCTCGCGCCCCTGAAGATCCGCCAGCACCGCGCGGGTGCCGGTGCCGCCGCCGTCGATGCCGATCGCGTAAAGAATTTCCGTCATGCGTTGATCCCGCCGATTCAAACAGGCGCCAAGCTTAACCGGATCGGCACCGCCCGCCCATCTGCCATTTGGCCTGCTTTGCCGTGCGAGGGCGTTCGGCTATGCTGGCGCGATCCAATCGAGACAGCAAGGCGAGGCAGACAATGTCGCAGCGGTGCAACTGGGTGAGAACGGAAGCGGACGCCCACTATCACGATACCGAGTGGGGCGTGCCGTCGCATGACGACCGCCATCTGTTCGAGATGCTGATCCTGGAGGGGGCGCAGGCGGGGCTTTCTTGGTCGACAATCCTGAACAAGCGGCCGGGCTACCGCGCAGCATTTGCCGATTTCGACGTCGATACCGTCGCGCGTTTCACGCCTGAGCATGTCGACAAGCTGCTGCTCGACTCCGGCATCGTGCGCAATCGTGCGAAGGTCGAATCCGCGATCGTCAATGCGCGGGCGGTCCAGCGGATCCGCGACGAGCATGGCTCGCTCGCGCAATTTCTGTGGTCGTTCGTCGATCACGTGCCGATCCAGAATGCCTGGACGTCGTATCGCGACGCGCCTGCGTCGACCGAGCGCTCCGATGCGCTCAGCAAGGCGCTGAAGGCGTATGGCTGCAAGTTTGTCGGCTCGACGATCTGCTACGCGCTGATGCAGGCAACCGGCATGGTGAACGATCACGAGGTCGGCTGTCCGTGCCACGCGCGCTGCGCGGCATTGGGCGGCAAGCAGACGGCTGGTGCGCTCACCGCGGCGCGGTAGCCCGCCACTCGGGCGGCCGCCACGAAACGAGCGCCGCCTCGCCCGCATTCGCCACCCCAAAAGCAAAACGGCGGAGCGGCTTCTTTCGAAGCACGCTCCGCCGTTTCGCGGCGAACCTGGGAAGCTTTTAGTGGAGCTTCTTCGGCAGCATCTGGCTGCGCAGGCGCTTGTGCAGGCGCTTCACAGCAGCAGCCTTCTTGCGCTTGCGGACAGCCGTCGGCTTTTCGTAAGACTGGCGCTCACGCAGTTCAGCGATCAGGCCGTTCTTTTCGATCGCGCGGCGGAAGCGGCGGATTGCTACTTCGAACGGCTCATTTTCTTTCAGAAGAATCGTCGTCATGTAATTCCTAACTTTGATTTGCTTAATACGGTTTAACGAGGTGGCGGCGAACCGCACACGCGCGAGCCATCCAGTCGCATCGGGCGACACGCGAAAGCGCACCCAACCGAAAGGTACGGCCGCCATGGAGGCCGGAAAAGAGAAGTGGAAGCTCACAACAGAACGCGACCGGCGCATATCCTGCACCGGTCGCCACGGGTTCGCCGCTTGGACTACCTGCGAACCAAGCAAATATCTCAATCCACTCGCGATGATAGCAGGAAAATCGTTTACTGACTACCAACCGATCACCCGACTGCGGGGCGCCCCCGCCCCTCCCCGCCGGTGAGCCGCACTCCACGCCGCGCACCAAGTGTCGGCCCGCATCTCCGCATGCGCAGCGCAACGGATCAACCGGACCCACGAATGCAAACGATGCGGCCCTAAAGTTTCGCCGAGTCAGCGCCGACAACCAGGAAAGGCGGGCGGCGCAGGACACTGAAAGCGCGACGCCGACCTGAACCAACCCAATCAAACGGCGTTTTCCAAACGAGGATCCAAATGCTGAACATCAACACCAACATCTATTCGCAGACTGCACAGACGAACCTGAGCAGCACCCAGAATGCGCTGTCGCAAGCGATTAACCGCCTGTCGTCGGGTAAGCGCATCAACTCGGCAGCTGACGACGCAGCCGGCCTCGCGATCTCGACGTCGATGACGGCGTCGATCAACGCATACAACCAAGGCGTCGCAAACGCGAACAACGCCGTGTCGATGGCTCAGACGGCTTCGAGCGGCCTCTCGGCAATCACTGCCAACCTGCAACGCGTCCGCCAGTTGGCCGTTCAAGCTTCGGACGATTCGATCGGCACAGCTGCTCAGGCGAACCTCGATACCGAAGTGCAAGCACGTCTCACGGAAATCACCCGCATCTCCAGCCAAACGACCTACAACGGCATCAACCTGCTCGACGGTACCGCAGGCGCGGCCCTGGATTTCCAGATCGGCGAAAAATCGGGCCAGAAGCTGACAATGGACTTGAGCGCCAAATATGATGCGACGACGCTGACCGTGACGGGCAATACGACAAGCACGGCGAACGCCCAAACCTTGATGGACCAGGTCGATGTCGCCCTCAAAACTGTCAACACCGCACAGGCAACGCTCGGCTCGGACATCAACATCTTCCAGGCAGCGATCTCGCAAACGACGTCGCAGTCCACCAACCTGAACGCCGCAAGCGCACAGATCACCGACGCGAACTTCGCACAGGAAACCGCCAACCTGTCGAAGGCTCAAGTGCTGCAGCAAGCAGGCATCTCGGTGCTCGCGCAAGCGAACTCGATGCCGCAGCAGGTTCTGAAGCTCCTGCAATAAGCGTCCGGTAACACGCCGCGTCACGCATTCAAGAAATGCGTGACGCGGCCGTCAATATAGAAGCCAAAGAAAGAATGCTTACCCGAGGGCCCACCTTCAGGTAAGCATTTTGTGCATCGCACGGTACAGCATGCGTGCCCGGCCAACGCGCCCGGCGCCGCACTTTTCACCAGACGGAGTCCTCGATGTCGACGACGAACATTTCCAGCACTACGAGCAACAGCGCACTGATGCAGGCGGCGCAGTCCATCATCAGCGGAGTGACGAACTCGACGACAGACACGTCCGCCCTCGTTTCCGCAATGGTCACGGCCAAGACGGCCGCGCAGAGCACCCAGCTCGCGAACCGGCAAACCCTGGACAACACCACACTGTCGGCCATCGGCACGCTCAAGTCGTCGCTGTCGTCGCTGCAGTCGGCACTGTCCGGCCTGTCCGACGGCTCCGCGCTGGCGAAAACCACGGCCACCGCAAGCGGCAGCGGCCTGACCGCCACCACGGCGACGGGCTCGGTCGCCGGCAGCTATTCGATCGCCGTGACCCAGGTCGCCACCGCGCAGAAGCTCGCACTAAACACCGGCGTGGCATCCACCGCCCAGATTGGGACTGGCAACCTCACCATCACGCTCGGCAGCAACGCGCCGATGACGGTCGCAGTCAATTCCGGCAACAACACGCTTGCTGGAATCGCCAGCGCGATCAATTCCGCGAGCGGCAATCCCGGCGTGACGGCCACCGTCGTTACCGGCGTCGATGGCTCGCATCTGGTACTGACCTCGAACGTGACCGGGGCGGCAAATACGATGAAGATCTCGACCGATTCGACTGACGGGCTGACCAGCATCGCGACCGTCGACAGCTCGGGGGCCGCAACGAACAACTACACCGAGAAAAGCACGGCACAGGACGCAAAACTCACGATTGACGGCACCAACGTCCAGAGCGCCAGCAACGCGATCACCGGTGCCATTACAGGCGTGACGCTCAACCTCGCGGCCGCGTCCGCTGGCACCACCCAGACGCTCACGGTTGCGTCGGACACCACGTCCGCGACGACTGCGATCAATGCGTTCGTGTCGGCGTACAACTCATTCGTGGGCACGGCCTCGTCGCTCTCAAGTTTCGATTCGACGGCGACGGCCGGCAGCCAAGGCGGCCCACTGTTCGGCGACTCGATGCTGAGCTCGATTACCAACACCCTCGCGACGACCATTTCGAAGGGCGTGACGAGCGGCGGCAGCACCGTGAGCCTGAGCGCGCTCGGCATCAACCTGCAACCGGACGGCACGCTGAGCGTCGACAGCGCAGCATTGTCGAAAGCCCTGACGAACAACCCCGCAGCGGCCGCGACCGCTTTCAACGCGACGAACGGCGTCGGCGCAGTGCTGAACAACAGCATCACGTCGTATCTGCAAAGCGGCGGAATCATCGATACGCGCGTCACTGCGCTGAACAAAGATCTTGCCGACGTGAAGACCCAGGCAACGGCGCTGCAGGCGTACACGAGCCAGCTCACCGATCAGTACAATGCGCAATTCACCGCGCTCAATACGCTGATGGCGCAAATGCAGAACAACTCGCAATATCTGACGCAACTGTTCGGCGGCACCAACAGCGCCGGCGCGCTCGCCACCAACAAGTCGTAAAGGCATAAAGGGCCGACCGGATGCATCGCGCCGCTCGGCACCTGTGAAATGGCACTGGAGCGATCATCCCGATGGATCAACCCACCTTGCTTGCCCGCGTCTGGGAATTGACGCAGGCAATCGAACATGCCGCAACGATGGCGGACTGGTGTGGCGCAGCGCATCTCGTGGAAACGCGCTCGCCACTACTGATGTCGCTGAACGCGTCTCAAACGCCCGATGCACTGGCCATCATCCGCCGCATACAGGCAATCGACTCGGCCATCATGGCCGATGCAAAAACGACGCAGCAAGAGTTGCAGACGGAGTTTCAGGTTGCACTCGGACGGACGGAAGCTGCCGGCCAATATCAGCAGATTGCGCAACTGTAACCGTTCTGCACACCGGGCGCTTGATCCAGGCCCGGCCACTCATCGCACCGGGATAAGCGGCCGGGACCACGCTAACTCACAGATACCGCATCCAGCGCATGTTTGGCGCACATCGTGATGAGCGCATCTTCCAGATTGCGAGCAAAGCGACGGGCGTCACATAGCGGCGAAGCGAGCAGACGGTCGCGCAGGCTCGTGCGAAACGCCATGAGTCGATCCGTGTCGACGGCGAGCTCCATTGCCTTTGCGACATAGGATGCATCGTCGTCCGCGACCCAATCGAGCAGATCAAGCGGCCCGAGGATGCTCTCGCAGATGTGGGACAAAAACCGGTCCCCGCGACGACATACGACGGGAACGCCCATCCACACGCTCTCTGCCGTCGTGGTCCCACCCGGATAAGGGAACGGGCTCAGCATTATGTCCACGCGCTTGTACGTGGCAAGGTACTCGGCATGGGCAGACAAGCCTTCGAGCATGAGTTGCTCGCGCCCGATGCCCTTCACGCGAAAGCGTTCGACGATCCGCTCGCGGACGGGCTCGATATCCAGTTGGGCGGACTTCAATAGCAAGCGGGCAGACGGAAGCTTGCGCAACACCTCGGACCATACGGCGACGACATGATCGGTGACCTTCGTCAATTTGCCGAAATAACCGAACGTGACTCGATGCTCACTGACAGATGGCGGCGCGCCTGTCGAGATCGGATACGCCGGCGGTGTGTAGCATAGGTAACTGTCCGGCAAACGCCACGGTCGCTCAATAAATTGCGCCGTCTCCTGTTCAGGCAACACGTAATCGTCACCTAGCACATAGTCGATTGCGCGCACGCCAGTGCTGGCGAAATAGCCGGGCCAGCTGACCTGCACCGGCGCGGGTTTCCACGCGAAGAGCGGCAGCCGGTTGTATCGCGTGTGTCCCGACGCATCGACAAGCACGTCGATGCGATCGCCGCGAATCTGGCTCGCCGCATCGCGATCCGGCATGCCCGCGATCGTATGCCACTCGCGGAACAGCGGCTTGATTCTGCGGGTCAAGTCGTCTTCGAGCATCGCGCGAGTGACATAGGCGATCAGCTCGATGCGCCGCGGATCGACATGCCTGACCACATTCTCGAGAAAGTAGCCGACCGGATGCATCTTGAGATCGCCGGAAACGATGCCGACACGCAAGGGGCGTCGATTTTCCGTCGGCGCATCCACCAGCCAGCTCGTCCACGGTTCGGCAAGTCGGGCAACCAGTTCGCCATATGCGGTCGCTTCGGCAAGATACGCCTCGGGCGATGTCGCATCGCTGTAGTTGAGCGTAAACAGCACATTGCTGCGCGGCTCGGGCAGATCCGGCGCGAGCGCAATCGCATTTCGATACGCTTCGACCGCTGCGTCCGGCTCATCCAGATCCTGGAGCACGTTGGCGAGATTGTTGTAGGCCTGTGCGTGGTCGGGCTTCAGCTCGATCACCTTGCAGAAGGCATCAAGCGCCATGTGCGGCTCCTTGAGCGAACGCAGCGCATTGCCCAGGTTGTTGTACGCATCGACGTAGTCAGCCTGTATCGCAATTGCCCCACGAAAGCACTCCGCAGCCGCGGCATGGCGGTTGTGCGCCGACATCACATTGCCGAGATTGAAGTAGTAAAGCGCCTGCGGACTACGCTCGAGTGCGGCCATGATGAGATCGACGGCGTTGTCGAAATTTCCCGACTGATGCGCAATAAGCCCGAGCAGATGCAACGCGTCGGCATGGTTTGGGGCGACGGAAAGGATTTGCCTGTACATCGCCTCCGCCTCGCTCACACGTCCTTCAATGTGAAGAGACAATGCGGCATGGAGCGCCGCGTCCTCCATTTGGGTTTGCGCTGCCGACGCAATTGGCGTGGCCGAACGCGGAGTTGCAGGAATAGACGCGTGGACATTCACGCCCCGGTCCGGCGCGTGATCTTGAGGATGGGAGCTAGTCAAGTTGCACTCCGCTCGACTGATTGAATGGGTGGACTGCCGAGGTACACGATTGCTGTAGATCTGCCTGCTAACCCGGCGAAAGCAATGAATGCGTCGAGCGCGAAGTGGCACACGCCCCTTTCATTGCCAGACAATATTGTCAAGCCGCAAAGGCCGCTCTGATCGATCGATCAAACCCTGGAAGTCGGCTCAATTCGATGCGCTGCGTATACCGTGCATCCATGCGAAAAATATGAGTCGTCACAACGAACCATGGATTCTTACAGGACGATTGCACATACAGCCCAATCGATTAGCGCGTTAATTGAAATGATTTACGTCCAACATCACCGAATCGGGAATGCACGCCCAATTCATATTTAGATGATCTCGCATCCGCTCATGCGCCGGTGACAAACACCACTTTCAGCCGCGGATGAAATCACATCGTTGCCTAAAGTTTCCCATCCCCCCGCCGATAAACCCGAGGCATAACATTGCGCCGTATCCGCTCAACGGCAGTCCCGACATGAAACGCTGTTGACCCCACGGCTCACCAAGAAAACAAAATAAAAGGACCGTCAAGATGATTTCCAAGACGACAGCCGTTGCAACGGCATCGCTGCTGTTTCTTACCGCGTGCGCTCAAATGCAACTGGGGGGCGGGGGTAAATCCCCCGACAGCACGGGTGTCGCGGGCGCGACTTCGCAGACCGCCGACGATGGGTTGAAGCACTGCGCTGCGCCACTGGGAACGGTATCGATCGTTGAAGACACCGCAGCCCCCTGGTACAGCATCTTGACGGGCCAGTATCAACTCGGCTCGACGGTGCCCGTGCTCAAGTTGCTGGTGCAACAGTCGAATTGCTTTGTCGTGGTCGATCGTGGCCGGGCACTCGGCGCCGCGATGACGGAACGCGGTCTTGCCGCCGCAGGCGAATTGCGCAAAACGTCCAAGATGCACAAAGGCCAAATGGTCGCGGCCGACTATCAGATGAGCCCGAGCATCACGTTCAACTCGCAGAATGCCGGGGCAGGCGTATCGAGCCTGCTGGCGCTCGTGCCGGGGGTCGGCGGGGCGCTCGCGAGCGTCGCCGGCACGATGACCACCAAGGAAGCATCCACCGTGCTGACGCTTGTCGACACGCGCTCCAGCGTGCAACTGGCTGCGGCTACGGGCTCTGCTCGCAACATCGACTTCGGCGTGCTTGCGGGCGTGATGTCGAGCAGGAACGGAGGCCTGATCGGCGGATACGCGAATACACCGCAGGGCAAGGTCGTGGTCGCGGCGTTCACCGACAGCCTGAACAATCTCGCCGACTCCGTCAGGCAATACAAGGCCCAGAAGGTCAGCGGCGGACTCGGCAACGGCGGCAATCTGCACGTGAACTGATCGAAACATACGGGGGACCGCGCGCCGCCGTGCCTCGCCCGGACAGGCAAGTCAGGCAGCGAGGCGCGTCGCGCCGAAACGCGCGGCCACCACATGCAGGACCGCATTGCCTCTCGTTGACGGATCGAATCCCGGCCCATCCAGCCAGTCGCAATCGAAGCCTGGCGCTGTGGCCACCACCCCCGATCCGTCATTTTGATCATGCCCAGGTGTGCCGGACGGCACATCCGGGCTGACCGGCTCCGACATCCTTTCAGCACCGTGATCACGGCACTGGATAGAAAACCAAACCCGCGTCGCGAGTCAGTTACTGATTGAAGATGCCGGTCTTTTGCGATACAGCCGATTCGCTCATCGAATAGCGCTTCACGACGTTATTCGGGTCGAACAGCACCACCAATTCCTTCTTCTTGCCGCTGGCGCTCGACCCGAACAGGTTGATGATCGGAATGTAATTGACTGCGTCGCCATGCACTTTGGTCAACTCGTAATGCCAGATTTCCAGGCCGCCGTCGGTAAACTCGGTCTTCATCGGCGAGCCAAACATGCCGCGGATCTCGTTCTTTGTCGTTTTGCCTTCGACGATCTTGGTCGAAACGGTAGCCTCCGTCTCCGCGCGCAACGAATCATTACCCGTTCCAGCGCAACCGGTCAGCATGACAGCGCCAGCGGCGATGGCAGCAGCAACCACGAATTTCTTCATGTTCCCTCTTAGCAATCGGTAAATGTTTGGCACGATGAATCGTGAATCGCTATTATCGGGCGATCGGTTTTACTATCGGTAAAAGGGAACAAAACTTTAGGGCGAACCAGAAATTCGATGATTGCCACGAAGGCTCATCCACGATGCGTGGATCTTCGGGAATCGGTGGCGAGAAACGGCTTCCGGACGATATACGACGACGGCGTCATTGCAGGTCAATACGCTGAAGCGGCACCCGGTTCGCAATTGACAAAAAACGATGAAGGTGAATAACCCGCGCGGGAAAGCAGCAGATTTTCCCTAACGCTCAGCCGAGAGCGATGATCGATCAGGAAATTCGGCTGGAAAGCCTTGAGAGACTTGGCGCGCCCGGCTGGGATCGAACCAGCAACCCCTGCCTTCGGAGGGCAGTACTCTATCCATTGAGCTACGGGCGCTTGCGAGACAGTGTTGCAACCCTAAAACCCGGGCCACTTCACAGATGACAAGACGGCAAGGATACCCTGTTTCACATGACGCGTCCACCTCGCCGCCCAAACCGGACACACGTGCCCTCCGTGGACGGAAAACGTGCGGGTAAACACGCGCCATCGCCTCGCTCGCCGTGATGTAAACGTTCCGTCTATAATCGTCCGTGCTTCTTTGCACTGCCATTTTGCCGTTGCACCGCGCACACATCCTATTCATGGAGACGAGGCAAGCATGAGCGAAGCACCCCACGAAGTGCCCGTCAAAACCCCCGGACAACTGATCGCCGTCATCGTCGCGTCGTTCGCGATCCCGATCGCCCTCATCGTCCTGTTCGCCACCTACGCCAACCACGCCTTCCGCTCGGGCGCGGGCACCGACGCCCTGTCCGACGCGTCGGTCGCGAAGCGGATCGCGCCGCTCGCCCGGGTCGAGGTGAAGGACGCCAATGCGCCACGCGTCTACAAGACCAGCGAGGAAGTCTACAAGGCGGTCTGCGTGACCTGTCACGGCACGGGCGCCGCCGGCGCGCCGAAGTTCGGCAATGCCGCCGACTGGGCGCCGCGCATCTCGCAAGGCTTCGACACGCTGCTGAAAACCGCCCTCGCCGGCAAAGGTGCGATGCCGCCCCGCGGCGGCACGAGCCCCGCCGATTTCAGCGATTACGAACTCGCGCGTGCAATCGTCTACATGGCGAACAACGACGGCGCGCACTTCCCCGAACCGGCCGCCCCCGCGGCCAGCGCTGCACCGGCTGCGAGCCCCGCGTCCGCACCGGGCGCCGACGATGCCGCAAGCGCGCAGATCGCCGCCGCCAAGGCCGCGATCGCCGCGATTTCCAACACGGGCGCAGCGCCCGCCGCCGCACCGACCAGCGCCGATACGGCGTCCGCCGGCAAGGCGCTGTACACGCAGGTTTGCCAGGCATGTCACGCGACCGGCCTGCTGAACGCCCCGAAGTTCGGCAACAAGGACGACTGGGCGCCCCGCCTCAAGGACTCGATGGACACGGTCTACAACTACGCGTTGCGCGGCAAGGGCGCGATGCCGCCGAAGGGCGGGTCGACCGCATCGGATGCCGACGTGAAGGCCGCTGTCGATTACATGGTCAACGCATCGAAGTAACGCAACACCGGCCAGACGACCACCCCTCGCGGTGCGCAGGCACCGCGGGGGGTGTTTTTTGGATGATGCCGTTTCCGACCGGACGTCCCCGGCCAGGCACCCCTCACTTCTGCAGCAGCGCCTTGAGGCTCGCGAGCCGGTCCTTCGGCGTCATCGGCGCCTCCTCCGGCGTCGGCGGCGGGGCTTCGTCGAGCCCCATCTCCTCGATGAAGCGCGACGCTTCGCAGACGATCGTCTCGCGCGCCCGCTTGCGCTTCTTGCACCAGTTCAGATGCAGGCTGCGCTGCGCACGCGTGATCGCGACGTACATCAGCCGGCGTTCCTCCTCGATCCGCTCGTTGTCGATCGGGCCGTCGTCGTCGCTGCCGCCCTTGTGCGGCATGATGCCCTCCTCGACGCCGACCAGGAACACGTGCGGATACTCGAGCCCCTTCGATGCATGGACGGTCGACAGGCGCACCGCGTCCGGATCCTCTTCCTTGCCTTCGAGCATCGACATCAGCGCAACGGTCTGGATCAGGCCGAGCAGGTTCTTGCCGGTATCGGCCAGCCCGTCGGCGTTGTGGAAGCCTTCCGCCTCGCCATCGACGGCCTCGGCCGCCTCGGGTTTCGTGCCCTTGCGCTTCAGCCATTCGAGGAATTCGAGCACGTTCTGCCATTTCGACTGCGCCTGCCGCTCGTCGAACGCGTCGTACAGGTACGCCTCGTAGTGGATCGCCTCCATCATGTCGTCGAGCACGGTGGTCGCGGGATCCTTGTCCGCGCGCTCGGTCAGCCGCTGGATGAAGTCGCAGAACATCCTGAGCGGCTCGACCTGGCGCGCGGACAGCCGCGCCTCGATGCCGCCCATGTAGACCGCCTCGAACAGCGACACCTTCGCCTGCCCGGCGAACGAGCCGAGCGCCTCGAGCGTCGTGTTGCCGATCCCGCGGCGCGGCGTCGTGACCGCGCGGATGAACGCGGGATCGTCGTCGGCGTTGGCGATCAGGCGCAGGTACGCGCACAGATCCTTGATCTCGGCCTTGTCGAAGAACGACTGGCCGCCCGACAGCACATACGGAATCCGCTCGCGCCGCAGCACCTGCTCGAAGATCCGCGCCTGGAAGTTGCCGCGATAGAGGATCGCGTAATCGCGGAACTGCGTGCGCCGCTCGAACTTGTGCGCGGACAGGCGGAACACGACCGATTCGGCCTCGTGTTCCTCGTCGTTGCATTGCGTGACGGTGATCGTGTCGCCCATCCCGTGCTCGGACCACAGCTTCTTCTCGAACAGCTTCGGGTTGTTCGCGATCACGTTGTTCGCGGCGGTCAGGATGCGCACCGTCGACCGGTAGTTCTGCTCGAGCTTGATCACGTGCAGCTTCGGGAAATCCTTGCCGAGCTGCGCGAGGTTCTCGAGCGTCGCGCCGCGCCAGCCGTAAATCGCCTGATCGTCGTCGCCGACCGCGGTAAACGCCGCACGCGGGCCGGCGAGCAGCTTGAGCAGTTCGTACTGGCACGCATTGGTGTCCTGGTATTCGTCGATCAGCAGATAGCGCAGCTTGTTCTGCCAGCGGTCGCGCACCTGCTCGTTCTTCGCGAACAGTTCGGTCGGCAGGCGGATCAGGTCGTCGAAATCGACCGCCTGGTACGCATGCAGCGTCGCGACATAGTTGCGGTACACGAGCGCGGCCTGATGCTCGTCCTCGTTCGCCGCGATCGTCATCGCCTGCTCGGGTGTGACGAGGCCGTTCTTCCACAGCGAGATGATGTTCTGGATCTTGCGGATCAGACCCTTGTCGGTCGTGCCGATCTGCTCCTGGATCATGCCGAAGCAGTCGTCCGAATCCATGATCGAGAACTGCGGCTTCAGGCCGACGTGTTCCGCCTCCTGGCGCAGGATCTGCACGCCGAGCGAGTGGAACGTGCAGACCGTCAGCTGGTTGACGGGCACCTTGCGGCCTTCCTTGCCGGGCGTGGTGAGCGTCTTGCCTTCGAGCAGCTTGGAGACGCGCTCGCGCATTTCGGCGGCCGCCTTGTTCGTGAACGTGACGGCGGCGATATGGCGCGGCTCGAAGCCCTTGGCTTCGATCAGATGCGCGATTTTCTGCGTGATGACGCGGGTCTTGCCGCTGCCCGCGCCGGCGAGCACGAGGCAGGGACCGTCGAGATAACGCACCGCTTCGTTCTGAGCGGGATTGAGGCCTGCGGACATGGTTGCGGATGGTGTTGCGGTTGACGGCGAAACGCCTGGACGGTGCCACGCGCGGCGAACGCACGTCGACGGTGCGCAAGCGCGGGCAGGATGCGCATGTTAACACGGCTGCGGCGGGGGGATTCCGGCAGCCCGCGGGCGGCGCCGGACGACCGGCAAAAAGCCCCAATGTTCAGACTTTCGCCATGCCAAAATAGCCGGTCGTCATCGCGCCGCCACGGCGCGCCGTCCTCTCGTTTCGCTTGTTGCCAAGGATTGCCATGTCGTCAGTGCTCAGGATTGGTTTGATGGGTTTCGGTTTTGCCGGCGCGACGTTTCACGCGCCGGTCATCGCGGCGAGCGGCCGCACGCAGGTCGCCGCGATCGCCACCGGCCAGCCGGATCGCGCGCAGGCCGCTTATCCCGACGCCCGCGTGGTCGCCGATCTCGACGCGCTGCTGAGCCTCGACGACATCGAATGCGTCGTGATCGCCACGCCCAACGACACGCACTTCGCGCTCGCACAGCGGGTGCTCGAAGCCGGCCGCCACGTCGTCGTCGACAAGCCGGTGACGCTCACGTCCGACGAGGCGCTGACGCTCGCCCGGCTCGCGAATGCGCGCAGCCGTGTGTTCGCGCCATTCCACAACCGCCGCTGGGACGGCGATTTCCTCACCCTGCGCCGGCTCGTCGACAGCGGCGAGCTCGGCCGCATTACCTGCTTCGCGTCGCACTTCGACCGCTTCCGGCCACAGGTTCGCACCCGCTGGCGCGAGGAAGCCGCGCGCGGCGGCGGCCTGCTGTTCGACCTCGGCCCGCACCTGATCGACCAGGCGCTCGCGCTGTTCGGCGCGCCCGACACCGTGAACGCCACCGTCAAGACGCGCCGCGACAACGGCACGGCGCCTGACTTCGTGCATCTGCAGCTCGGCTACCCGGACAAGGACGTGCTGCTGCACGCGAGCGCGCTGTCGGCCATCGAGCCGGCACGCTTCACGCTGCACGGCACGCGCGGCAGCTATGAGAAATTCGGGCTCGATACCCAGGAGGATCAGCTCAAGGCGGGGCTCACGCCGGATCACGTCGAGTTCGGCGGCGGCAATCCGCCCGGCCTGCTGCGCGTGCTCGACGGCGAGGTCGAGATCGAGCGCCCGCTGCCGACGCTCGACGGCGCCTACGCCGATTTCTACCGCGCGCTCGCCGCATCGATCCGCGACGGCGCGCCGTTCCCGGTCACGCCGCAGGACGCAGTCGACGTGATGGCGATCATCGAGCTCGCCGCGCAAAGCGAACGGGAAGGCCGCCGTCTGCCGTTCGTACGCCGGCCGGTCTGACCGGCGGTCGAGTACACGCGCTTCCCCGCCGGATCGGTGCGCGTGACCGCATTAAAATGCACGCCGCTTATTGATACTTGATCTTGAGTGTGCCGGCGCTGTTCTCCCCGTCTCGCCGCACGCTCACCCTGGATAGAGTCAGTCGGCCCGCCACCGCGCCACGGGAACAAACCGTTACAAATCGTGCGGGAACGAAAGTTGGCGCGGGGCGGGTCAGACGCGTTTCTCAAAAAATCATCCGACACCGAATCGTCAGGAGAATGTGATGCACCGGTTGATACGCGCAGCGGCATGCTGCGTCCTGATTTCCACCCTCGCGGCCTGCGTGACCACCCCCACGCCGTCCGCGCCGCCGCGCCGCGTTGCCCCGCCACCGCCACCGCCGCCGGCAGCACAAGCGCCCGCGCCCCGTCCGGCGCCGCCCGTCGTCGGATACGATCGGATGCAGCAGATTCAAGGCCGGATCGACAACCTGAGCCGCCGGATCGACACGCGCGTCGGTGCGGGCTATTACCCGCCGCCGCAAGGCGCCGCGCTGCATCGCCGTCTGGACGTGATCCGCCAGGAATCGACCGACATGGCAACGCAGCACGGCGGCGGCCTGACGGTCGACGAGCAGCGCGTGCTGAACCAGGAACTCGATACCGCTGCGCGCGCGATCGGCGAATAAGGCGCCTGGGAAGCGCGGCGGCGCCCGTGCCGCCGCTTGTCGCGAAGCGACATCGATTTGCTCAAATTGACAAGGCTTTTTCGCTGGCGTACAGTCGCCCGCACGCGTCGGGAGAGAGTGTGAACGCGTTGCAGAAACGCCGGTTGCACCGCCGAAGGGGCACACCCACAAACTCTCAGGCAAAAGGACCGGCCGCGTCGAGGAATCCCGCCTGCGCACGTCGCAGGCCGCCTTCTTCGCACTCTGGAGAGCGGCAGTAGCCCGCTGCGCGAATGCAGCGCGGGAAAGCTGCCCACCGAAGGGGCGCGCGTTCGCCGGGCTGGGCCCGCGGCGCAATCTCTCAGGTATCGAGGACAGAGGGGCATGTTACGGATCGCCCGCAGGCCATGTGCCGCGGCGGTCGGGACATCGCCGTTCTGATCCGCGCGCAAGCGCCTTGCCTGAGGCCTCGATGACTGCACTCAAACATACCCCGCTCAACGCCGCGCACCGCGCGCTCAATGCACGCATGGTCGATTTCGGCGGCTGGGACATGCCCGTCAACTACGGCTCGCAAATCGAAGAGCATCAGGCCGTGCGCACCGACGCCGGCATGTTCGACGTGTCGCACATGTGCGTCGTCGACTTCACCGGCAGCCGCGTGCGCGCGTTCTTCGAGCATGCGATCGCGAACAACGTCGGCAAGCTCAAGACACCCGGCAAGGCGCTCTACTCGTGCCTGCTCAACCCGCAGGGCGGCGTCATCGACGATCTGATCGTCTATTACTTCACCGAGGATTTCTTCCGCGTCGTCGTCAATGCCGGCACCGCCGACAAGGACATCGCGTGGTTCAACCAGCTCAACGAGCAAGGCGGCTACGGCCTCACGATCGCGCCGCGCCGCGATTTCGCGATCATCGCCGTGCAAGGCCCGAGCGCGCGCGAGAAGGTCTGGACGACGATCCCCGCCGCGCGCGCCGCGACGAGCGAACTGAAGCCGTTCAACGCCGCGCAGGTCGCCGGCACGCCGTTCGGCGATCTCACCGTCGCCCGCACGGGCTACACGGGCGAGGACGGCTTCGAAGTGATCGTCCCTGCCGTTCATGTCGAGGCACTCTGGAATGCGCTGCAGCAGCACGGCGTGCGGCCGTGCGGACTGGGCGCGCGCGACACGCTGCGCCTTGAGGCCGGCATGAACCTGTACGGCCAGGACATGGACGATACCGTTTCCCCGCTCGATGCCGGTCTCGCATGGACGGTCGACCTGTCGGCCCCGCGCGCGTTCGTCGGCCGCGACGTGCTGGAGCGCGACGGCTCGCGCGCCGCATTCGTCGGCCTGATCCTGCAGAAGGAAAACGGCAAGGCGGGCGGCGTGCTGCGCGCGCACCAGAAGGTCGTCACGCCGCACGGCGACGGCGAGATCACGAGCGGCACGTTTTCGCCGTCGATGCAGGAATCGATCGCGTTCGCGCGCGTGCCCGCGGCCGTGCAGATCGGCGACATCGTGCATGTCCAGATTCGCGACAAGCAGCTCCCCGCACGCGTGGTAAAACTGCCGTTCGTGCGCAACGGCAAGGTCCTCGCTGCGTAACGGGCCGGTCGGCGATCCGACCGGCGACACCCTACCCGGCGCGCCGCTTCGGCGCGTCAGAAAAACGAATCACACCTTTCAATCCAGGAGCATCCGATGAGCAACGTCCCGGCCGATCTGAAATACACCGATGAACACGAGTGGGTGCGCACCGAAGCCGACGGCACGCTGACGGTCGGCATCACCGATCACGCGCAGAACACACTCGGCGACATCGTCTTCCTCGAACTGCCCGAAGTCGGCAAGACCGTCTCGGCGGGCGACGCCGTCGGCGTCGTCGAATCGGTGAAGGCCGCATCCGATATCTACTCGCCGGTGTCGGGCGAAGTCGTCGAGGTGAACGCGGCAATCGCCGATACGCCCGACCAGGTCAACAGCGATGCGTATGCCAGCTGGCTCTTCAAGATCAAGCTCGGCGCCGGCGCATCGACCGACAAGCTGATCGACGCCGCGGCCTACAGCAAGCTGATCGACTAACTTTACGCATACCAGCCGCGTGGCGCGCGCCGGTCGGCCGCGCCACGCGGGGGACTGGAGTCAGCGCTGAAGCGCTTACTCCGGCCGACCGCAAAGCATGGGGCCGGAGTAAGCGCTAAAGCGCTAACTCCGGCCGACACAGGAACACCATGAAGCTCGAACACCCGGACCGTCTGATGAACCGCACGCCCCTCTCGCTCGCTGCGCTCGAAACGCACGACGCGTTCGCCGAACGCCATATCGGCCCCGATGCCGCCAGCCAGCAGGCCATGCTCGACACGCTCGGCTTCGCGTCGCGCGGCGACCTGATCGACGCCGTCATCCCCGCATCGATCCGCCGCGAGGAAACGCTGCCGCTCGGCCCGTTCGCTCAACCGAAAAGCGAGGCGGAAGCACTCGCCGCGCTGCGCGAACTCGCAGACAAGAACCAGGTGTTCCGCTCCCACATCGGCCAGGGCTATTACGACACGCATACCCCGGCAGTGATCCTGCGCAACGTGCTCGAAAACCCGGCGTGGTACACGGCATACACGCCGTACCAGCCTGAAATTTCCCAGGGCCGCCTCGAAGCGCTCCTGAACTTCCAGCAGATGATCGCCGACCTCACCGGTCTCGCAATCTCGAACGCCTCGCTGCTCGACGAGGCAACCGCCGCCGCCGAAGCGATGACGCTCCTGCAACGCGTCGGCAAGCCGCAGTCGAACGTGTTCTACGTCGCCGACGACGTCCTGCCGCAAACGCTCGAAGTGATCCGCACGCGCGCAAAGCCGATCGGCATCGAGGTCAAGACCGGCCCCGCCGCCGACGCCGCGCAATCGGGCGCGTTCGGCGTGCTGCTGCAGTATCCCGGCGTCAACGGTGACGTGCGCGATTATCGCGCGCTCACCGACGCGATCCACGCCGCCGGCGGCCACGTGGTCGTCGCCGCCGACCTGCTCGCGCTGACCGTGCTGACGCCGCCCGGCGAATGGGGCGCGGACGTCGCGATCGGCAATACGCAGCGCTTCGGCGTGCCGATGGGCTTCGGCGGCCCGCACGCCGCCTATATGGCGGTGCGCGACGAATTCAAGCGTCAGATGCCGGGCCGCCTCGTCGGCGTGACCGTCGATGCGCAGGGCAAGCCCGCGCTGCGTCTCGCGCTCCAGACCCGCGAACAACACATCCGCCGCGAGAAAGCGACGTCGAACGTGTGTACCGCGCAGGCGCTGCTCGCGATCATGGCGAGCATGTACGCGGTCTATCACGGCCCGCACGGCCTGAAGACGATCGCGCTGCGGGTGAACCGCATCGCGGCGCTGCTCGCCGCCGGCGTCAAACAGCTCGGCTTCGCGCCTGTCAACGATACGTTCTTCGACACGCTGACGATCGACACCGGCACCCGCACCGCGCAGATCCACGAACTCGCGAAGGCCAAGCGCATCAACCTGCGCCGCGTGAGCGAGACGCGCGTCGGCATCTCGGTCGACGAGACCACGACCCGCGCCGATCTCGCCACCCTGCTCGACATCTTCGCGCAGGCCGCGGGCGGCACGGCGCCGGGCATCGACGCGCTGGACGCCGGCTTGCCCGGCACGGCCGCGCTGCCGGCCGGCCTCGAGCGCACGAGCGCGTACCTGACGCATCACGTGTTCAACCGTCACCATTCGGAAACGGAAATGCTGCGCTACCTGCGCAGCCTGTCCGACAAGGACCTCGCGCTCGACCGCTCGATGATCCCGCTCGGCTCGTGCACGATGAAGCTGAATGCGACGTCGGAAATGCTCCCGGTCACGTGGCCCGAGTTCGGCCAGATCCACCCGTTCGCACCCGCCGAGCAAACGGCCGGCTACCGCGAAATGATCGACCAGCTCGAGCAGATGCTCGTCGCGGCGACCGGCTACGCCGCCGTGTCGCTGCAGCCGAACGCCGGCTCGCAAGGCGAGTACGCGGGTCTCCTGATCATCCACGCCTATCACGCGTCGCGCGGCGAAGGCCATCGCAACGTGTGCCTGATCCCCGCGTCCGCGCACGGCACGAACCCGGCATCCGCGCACATGGCCGGCATGAAGGTCGTGGTCGTCGCCTGCGACGCACAGGGCAACGTCGATATCGAGGATCTGAAGGCAAAGGCCGCGCAGCACGCGAACGACCTCGCCGCGATCATGATCACCTACCCGTCGACGCATGGCGTGTTCGAACAGAACGTCCGCGAGATCTGCGAGATCGTCCATGCGCACGGCGGCCAGGTGTACGTCGACGGCGCCAACATGAACGCGATGGTCGGCCTGACCGCGCCGGGCCAGTTCGGCGGCGACGTGTCGCACCTGAACCTGCACAAGACGTTCTGCATCCCGCACGGCGGCGGCGGACCGGGCGTCGGCCCGGTCGCGGTCGGCGCGCACCTCGCGAAATTCCTGCCGAACCAGCGTTCGACCGGCTATGCGCGCGGCGAGGAAGGCATCGGCGCGGTGTCGGCCGCGCCTTATGGCTCGGCGTCGATCCTGCCGATCTCGTGGATGTATATCGCGATGATGGGCGCGAAGAACCTGACCGCCGCGACGGAAACCGCGATCCTCAACGCGAACTACATCGCGAAGCGTCTCGCGCCGCACTATCCGGTGCTGTATTCCGGCCCGGGCGGGCTCGTCGCGCACGAGTGCATTCTCGACCTGCGTCCGATCAAGGAGTCGAGCGGCATCACCGTCGACGACGTCGCGAAGCGCCTGATGGACTACGGCTTCCACGCGCCGACGATGAGCTTCCCGGTGCCGGGCACGCTGATGGTCGAGCCGACCGAATCGGAATCGCAGGAAGAACTCGACCGCTTCATCGCCGCGATGATCGCGATCCGCGAGGAAATCCGCGCCGTCGAGGAAGGCCGGGCCGATCGCGAGGACAACCCGCTGCGCCATGCGCCGCACACGGCAGCCGTCGTGACCGCGGACGAATGGCCGCACGCGTATGCGCGCGAGCAGGCCGCGTATCCGGTCGCGTCGCTCGTGACGAACAAGTACTGGCCGCCCGTCGGCCGCGCGGACAACGCCTATGGCGACCGCAACCTGTTCTGCGCATGCGTGCCGATGTCGGAATACGTGTAACGCGCACGCCGCCGACCGGTTCGTCCGTTCATGCGCGATGAAGCACCGCACGGGGCGTGCGGTTTTCGCATTCACGCGCAAGTCCGGCTAACATCACACGCGATCCAGCCAATGAAGGAGTTCCGCATGGTGCGTCCGATGTTTCCGGGCCGCGAACCGGGGCGCATGCGCGTCCGGGCGTTCGTGCCGCTACTCGTCGCGTCGTTGTCGATGGCCGCAGCCGGTCTCGGCGCAGCAGGCACGGCGCAGGCGGCGATGAATTTCTGTGCGGCGCCCGCACTGCAATCGAGCGAGACCACGCAGGCCGAGCCGGGCGTGCAGGCGCTGATCCGCGGCGTCGAGGCGCGCCTCGACGAGCAGCCGAAGGCGCTGCCGCGCGTGCACACCGAGGGCACGCTGCCGCACGAAGGCATCTACGATGCGAGCGTCGAGGCGATGAAGGACATGACCCTGATGCGCGACGCCGCGCTCGCGTGGCGCGTGACGAACGACAGCCGCTACCTGCAGCTCGTCGACCGGTTCCTGTTCGCGTGGGTCACGACCTATCAGCCGAGCTTCAATCCGATCGACGAAACGGGCTTCGACGGCCTGATCCTCGCCTACGACATGACCGCGAGCGCGCTGACCGTGAAGACGCGCAACGCGGCATCGGCGTTCATCGCGAAGCTCGGCGCCGGCTATGTCGCCCGGGTCGACGCGCAGACGCGCCCGCTGACGGGCATCTGGCGCAACAACTGGCAAAGCCACCGGATCAAGCTGATCGCGCTGTCCGCGTTCACGCTCGGCGACCGCAGGATGATGAAGGCCGCGCAGCGGCTGTTCGTCGAGCAGCTCGGCAACAACATTGCGCCGGACGGCACGACCTACGATTTCGAGGAGCGCGACGCATTGCATTACGCGGTGTACGACGTGCAGCCGCTCGTCACGGCGGCGCTCGCCGCGCGCCGCTTCAACCGCAACTGGCTGCGCGAGCGCGGCGCGAAAGGCGCGACGCTGTCGGCCGCGCTCGACTGGCTGGTGCCG
>NZ_JAHACR010000319.1 GCF_018375725.1 Burkholderia sp.
GCCGACGGTCGCGCTCGAAGGGTTCGGGCTGATCACCGTGGAATCGCTCGCATCCGGCACGCCGGTGCTGGTTACGCCGGTCGGCGGCTTGCCGGAAGCGGTCGCGGGACTGTCCGGCGATATAGTGCTGCCGGCGACCGGCGCGCAGGCGATTGCGGAAGGGCTCGGCGCGGCGCTGTCGGGGGCGATCGCGCTACCGGACGAAGCGGCCTGCAAGCGCTATGCACGCGACCATTTCGACAATGCGGTGATTGCGCGGCGCGTCGCGGAGGTGTACGGCGAGGCGATTCGGGCGAGGTGAGCGGGCTGGCGCACAGTCGCGGCTTGCGCCGTGGTCGATATCGGGTCGAGGTGCGTCGCCGGGTGCGCAGCTCGGCGGCGACGGCCTGCGAGGGTGGCCCGCGTGTGCGGTCACGTGAACGGCACGATGCCGACGATCGGCATCGGAATCGACATCCGCAGCGAAATGGCCTTCAGTGACGCCCGCCGCGCCAGCGGCCCGGCGCGATGCCAAAGCGGTTCGTGAACGCGTGCGTGAAGGCGCTCTGATCCGAGAAACCGACTTCCCCGGCGACATCCGCGAGCGAATGCCGTTCGTCGGCGAGCAGGATGACGGCGGCGTCGAGCCGCAAGCGTTGCAGATAGCGATGCGGGGTTTCGCCGAATGCCTCGACGAACAGTTGATGGAAACGGCGCATGCCGAAGCCGCAATGGGCGGCGAGATCGGCGATGCGCAGCGGCTCGGCGAGCCGTGCACGCAACCATCGATCGATGCGCGCGAAATCGAGGCCCGATGCGGGCGCGCCGATCCCGCGATCGCCGAGCAGCGCATCGCACAGCCGTGCCGCCGCCTGCCATTGGAAGCGATGCGCGGCGGCGCGCTGAGTGTCGCCCGCCGCATCGTCGAGCCGCGCGGCGCCTGTCGCGACTTGCGCGACGAGCGCCGTCAGGCGCGGATCGATCGAGATGGCGCGTGCGACATCGAACAGCCGTTCCGGCACCGCGAGCGAACTTGCCGGCAGGTCGAGCACGAGTTGGCGATTCACGCCGAGGCCCGCGTATTCATGCCGCGCACCGGCCGGTATCAGCCACGCGGCGTGCCGGTCGATGCGCTGGCCGACGCCGTCCACCGACATCACCATCGCGCCGTCGACGCCGAGCACGACCTGATGAAAGTCGTGCACGTCCGACGCTTCCGACGCGTCGTAGCGGCGGAGCGCGATGGCGGGTGACGGGCGGGGGCCCATGCGTGGACGGCGGCTGCCGTATCAGACGTCGAGCAATTCGACTTCGAAGACGAGCGTCGCGTTCGGCGGAATCACGCCGCCCGCGCCGCGCACGCCGTAACCGAGTTGCGGCGGAATCGTCAGGCGACGCACGCCGCCGACCTTCATGCCCTGCACACCCTCATCCCAACCCTTGATGACCATGCCGCCGCCGAGCACGAACGCGAACGGGTCGTTGCGATCCTTGCTCGAATCGAACTTCTGACCGTCGGTCAGCCAGCCGGTGTAATGCACGCTGACGGTCTGGCCGGCTTTGGCCTCGGCGCCGGTGCCTTCGGTCAGATCTTCGTATTTGAGGCCGGAATCGGTCGTGATGACGGACATGACTTGCTCCTGAATGGGGTTGGGTGAAACCGCTATTGTAGGCGAGCAGGCGACGTGCCGGCGTGTGTCCGCGCGGGCCGCGTCACTCCATCGTCGCCCGATCGAGCGTTCGAATTGAACGGCAACGATGACAGCGGCGCGGCGGCGTGCGAACGGGCGATGCGTATGAATCGGTTGTCCAGCGATATGCGTGCCGGCACGTTGCGAGCAGCATCCAACGTCCGAGATGCGCATGCAGCTTGCGCGTCGGAGATGACGGAACCCCGCGTGGACGGTCATCCGGCATCGTTGGCGCAGGCGGGATCGCGTTCGAATTCCGGGCGCCGCTTACCGGGCATCGGGATCGCTTGCATCGGCGTCCCGGCCGATTCCTGTTTGGAAGCGGGCATCTACTGTGCGCCTTGCGTAGCGCCGTCGCGGTGGCCTATCTTTACAGTTGTTGATGTCAAGGTTTGCGGCGGTGCGGACAGGATGAGCAGGCGCACCAAAGATTCGGCGGCCGCATCGCTTGCAGCCGGCCTCGGCGTGCACCTCGATGCCATCGTTGCCGATCCGGACGCGGCATCGGCACCCCGATCCGGAGCGGATTGGCATGGAACCCGGGCGTGACGCATGGAACCGGCGTACTGAAGCGCCGACCCGGGATGACGCGAGCACTGCCGCACCTTCACCGGACAACACGAACACAAAGGCGCCAGTCCTGGCCGAAAGGAGACAAACGAGCATGAAAACCGCTGCTTCCACGTCCGCATCCGACGTGATGCCGGTGCGCCGCGATCTGCGTTTCGACCTGCCGGTCGAGCGCGCGAAGGACTGGCATGCCCAGGGTTCGCACGTGACGCATTTCTTCAACGCGCTGTCGCTGCTGTTTCCGGCGGGCGAGCGCTTCTTCATGGATTCGGTGCGCCATTACAGAGACCGCATCGACGATCCGGTACTGAAGAAGCAGGTGCTCGGCTTCATCGGGCAGGAGGCGATGCACACGCGCGAGCACGTCGAATACAACGAACTATTGCAGGCGAACCGGCTGCCGGCGCGCAAGCTCGACCAGCGCGTGTGGATCGTGCTCGGCTACGTGAAGCGCACGTTTCCACAGGCGTTGCAGCTCGCGCACACGGTCGCGGCCGAGCATTACACCGCCATGCTCGCCGACTGGATCCTGCGCGACCCGACGCGGCTCGCCGGCTCGGTCGAGGGCTATCGCCAGATGTGGGTCTGGCATGCGCTCGAGGAAACCGAGCACAAATCCGTATCGTTCGACGTATGGAACACGGTGATGAAGCCGGGGCTGTCGCGCTACCTGATGCGCATCGGCGTTTTCCTGCTGACTACGCTGACTTTCTGGCCGACGGTCTGCCTGATGCACATCGCGCTGATGCGGCGCGACCGGGACGCGAAGCACGGCGTGCGCGGGATGCTGCGCGTGATCGCATTCCTGTACGGGCCGCGCCACGGCGTGTTCCCGAGCATCGCGCTCGAATGGCTGAGCTTTTTCCGGCCGGGATTCCATCCGTGGGATCACGACAATCGTCAGCATCTGTCGCGCGTCGATGCGCTTGTCGCCGCATACGGCGGGCAAGACGGCGGGGCGTCCGGCCGGGGGCGCACGAATCCTGGCGCGCCCGCGCCGTCGCCGGGACGATGAGTCGCCGGGGCGCCTGCGGGGGCGCCGCGCGCTCGCTCGGTGTTGTGTCCATACGTCAGTCGGATATGTCTGATGATTGGTCGCCATCCCCGTTGTCACGGACGTTAGTCGGCGTTCACATCCATTGGATCTGGCGCGATATCGGCACGTGTCGCCCGTCGCATGCCGGCTTGCATCGCGGGAGCACCGAATGCCGTGGGTGCGGCGTTCGGCAAGCGCAGCAACGTGCACCGCGGGTAGGCCGGCGGCATGTTTCTCCAACGCGCGCCTGAACGCCAGCCCGGTTCCCGTCGTCCGCGCTACCGGGAAAACACCCATCTAGCCGCTCGCCGCCGGCGTCGATATACCGACAAGGGAAGGTTACGAGCCGACGTTATTTATTTTTTCCGGTGTCGTCAGGAGTATTTTATTCAGACGGAATTGCGGAGAATATGTCGGTTCAATTGTCCGCGCGGTCACAGGCCGCTGCGGCGCATTGTCGAAGCGTGATACCAACGCCGAGCGGGGAACAACAATGGTTTCAAAGTCACCCGATCCAACCGGGGCGGCCCAGGCCACAGCGCATGACGTATCACCCGTGTCGATTACCGCCCCTGAAGCGGGACGACGGCTGTTTGTCATTGCGCGTTCGCCCGACGAGCCGCTGCTTTCGCAATTGCGCGCACTCGGCTGGGATATCTCGACTGCCAAGACCGCCGGCTCCGCGCAGAACATGACGTCCGGCGCCGGTGTCGCCGCCGGCCTGATCGACTTCACGGGCTTTTCATCGCGCGACTTTCCCGCGCTCAAGAGCTGCCTGAGCCAGTCCGCCATCGGCTGGATCTCGATCGCGCAGGCCGGCGTGTCGATCAGTCCCGCGGTGCGCGAACTGATCCGCAGCTACTGTTTCGACTATGTGACGCTGCCGCTGCCGTACGAATGGATCTCGCACGTGCTCGGCCACGCGCGCGGCATGGCTGCGCTCGATCGCGTGGACGGCGCGGCTTATGCGGCGTCGATCGGCGAGCACGGGATGATCGGCAACTGCGAGGCGATGCAGCAACTGTTCAGCACGATCCGCAAGGTTGCGAAGACCGACGCGAGCGTGTTCATCTCCGGCGAATCCGGCACGGGCAAGGAACTGACGGCGCTGGCGATCCACGAGCGGTCGGGGCGCAGCAAGGGGCCGTTCGTCGCGATCAACTGCGGCGCCATTCCGCATCACCTGTTGCAGTCGGAACTGTTCGGCTACGAGCGCGGCGCATTCACCGGTGCGAGCCAGCGCCGTGCGGGCCGCATCGAAGCCGCGAACGGCGGCACGCTGTTTCTCGACGAGATCG
>NZ_JAHACR010000320.1 GCF_018375725.1 Burkholderia sp.
AGTCGAACTGCCTGTCGGTCGAACCGCTCGAGACGCCGCTCGGCCGTAAGCGCCGCATCGACCAGTCGTCGTGCAACAAGGACTTCTCGTGCGTGAACGGCTTCTGCCCGAGCTTCTTCACGGTCGAGGGCGCGGCGCTGAAGAAGGCCGCGGGCGCGGCGTTCGACGAAGCCGCGCTCGCGGCACGCGTCGAGGCGCTGCCGGTGCCGGCGACGCAGCTCGATGCCGCGCCCTTCGACATGCTGGTCACGGGCGTCGGCGGCACGGGCGTCGTAACGGTCGGCGCGCTGATCAGCATGGCCGCGCATCTCGAAGGCAAGAGCGCATCGGTGCTCGATTTCATGGGCTTCGCGCAAAAGGGCGGCTCGGTGCTGTCGTTCGTACGGATCGCCGCGCGCGACGAGTGGCTCAATCAGGTGCGGATCGACACGCAGCAGGCGGACGTGCTGCTTGCATGCGACATGGTGGTCGGCGCGAGCGCGGATGCACTGCAGACGGTGCGGCATGAACGCACCCGCATCGTCGTCAATACGCACCGGATCCCGAACGCCTCGTTCGTGCAGAACCCCGATGCGGACCTGCATGCCGATGCCCTGCTGGAGAAGATGCGTCACGCCGCAGGCGAAGGCTTCCTGTCGAGCTGCGACGCGCAGGCGCTCGCCGCGAAGTTCCTCGGCGACACGATCGGCGCGAACATCCTGATGCTCGGCTACGCATGGCAGCTCGGCCTCGTGCCGGTGTCGCACGCGGCGATGATGCGTGCGATCGAGCTGAACAATGTCGCGGTGCCGATGAACAAGCTCGCGTTCTCGGTCGGCCGCATGGCCGCCGGCGATCCGGCGGGGCTCGATGCGATGTGGAGTGCGCGTCATGCGGCTGCGGCGCCGGTCGCGTCGGATCGCCTCGACGATGTGATCGCCGATCGCGAAGCGCGTCTCGAAGCGTATGGCGGCGCGCGTTATGTGGAACGCTATCGCGCGCTTGTCGCGGCGGCGCGTGCGAAGGGGGACGAGGCGCTCACGCGTGCGGTCGCGACGACGTTCTACCGGCTGCTCGCCGTGAAGGATGAATACGAGGTCGCGCGCCTGTATGCCGACGGCGCGTTCCGTGCGGCGCTGGAAGCGCAGTTCGAAGGCGTGCCGGGGCAGGACTACCGCGTGAAGTTCAATATGGCGCCGCCCGCGGTCGCCAAGGCCGGCCGCGATGGCGGGGTACCGAAGAAGCGCGTGTTCGGCCAGTGGATGTGGCCGGTGCTCGGGATGCTCGCGCGCGTGCGCAGCCTGCGCGGCACGCGGCTCGATCCGTTCGGCGGCACCGTCGAGCGCAGGATGGAACGCGCGCTCGCCGACGATTATGAAGCGACGCTGACCCGCGCGTTCGCGGCGATGAACGCGGACAACGCGCCGCGCGTCGTGCTGCTCGCCGATCTGCATGCGCGCGTGCGCGGCTTCGGTCACGTGAAGCTGCGCAATCTGGCTGGCGTGAAGCGCGCGGAACGCGAGCTGGCGCTTCAGCTCGGCATCGACGCGGCGACGAGTCAGGCGGTGCAGCACGCGCTCGACGAAGTGAAGGGCGCGGGGACGCTGAAGGGCATTCCGGTCGTCGTCGCGAAGTAACGGGTTCGCGCGGGAGCGGTGCGCGTCGCGCCGACGCGCACCGCACCGTCAGGCCAGCCCTTTCTTGCGCGTCGACAGCGCCGTTTCCTGCAGATCGATTTCGCGGATCAGCTTCGTCAGCGTTTCGTCGGTGATCCGTTGCTGGCTGCGCATCCGGTACAGCATCGAGCGTTCCGCGCGCACCGCCGCGATCCGCATCTGCAATTCCATGGCTTCGGCCTGTTTCGCTTCCGCGCGTGGCGTGGCGCTGCCGTCCGAAAACGCCGTGAGGCGGCGGCGGTACTGGTCCATCACGCGCGCGGACACGTCCGCGCAGCGGGCCGAGCCGGCTTCGTCGAGATCGACGGCGATCGCATTGTGCGCGGAGTCGATCGCGCGAATCGCCGCCTGGGCGGCCGCGGCCCGCGCGGCGCGCTCTTCCTCCGCGAGCGGGTTGCGCGTCGAGCGCACGCCGCGCAGCAGCAGCGGCAGCCCGATCACGGCGACGAGAAGCGAACCGAGAATCACGCCGGAGGCGATGAAGATCGCGGTATCGCGTCCGGCGAGCGGCGTGCCGTCGCCCAGCGCGACCGGGATCGACAGCACGCCGGCGAGCGTCACCGCGCCGCGCACGCCGCCGACCGTCATCACCGCGATCGTGCGCAGCCCCGCCATCGTGCCGGACAGGCCCTGGCGGGCGGCGCGGCGGCTCGCGAACCAGCGCAGCAGCCAGACCCACAGGAAGCGGATCGCGTAAAGCGCGGCCATCATCAGGAGCACGTAGCCGAGCATCTTGCCGACGAGCATGTTGCTCGTGTGATGCGCGTCGACGAGCGCGCGGCCGAAGATGTGCGGCAACTGCAGGCCGAGCATGATGAACACCATCCCGTTGAACACGAACTCGATCATCGCCCACGTGCTTTCCGCCCGCACGCGCGCGGCGACCGTGCTGGTGCGCGAGAAGTTCGTGTAGTTCATCGTCATCCCGGCGGACACGGCGGCCAGCACGCCGGACAGATCCAGATGCTCGGCGAACAGGTAGGCGGCGAACGGCACGAGCAGCGTCATCACGATGCCGGGGGCGGGATCGCCTTCCTGCTCGGCGTTCAGGAAGCGCGTCGACAGCACGCCGAACAGCCAGGCGACCGCCGCGCCCGTCGCGAGGCCGCCCGCGGCGACGATCACGAACGTGACCGACGCGTCACGCAGCGAGAACACGCCGGTCAGCGCGGCGGCGACGGCGAATTTCAGCGCGACGAGGCCGGACGCGTCGTTCATCAGCGCCTCGCCTTCGAGGATGTGCATCAGCTGCGGCGGAATCCGTCCCTTGCCGGCGATGCCGGACAAGGCGACCGCGTCGGTCGGCGACAGCACCGCGGCGAGCGCGAACGCGACCGGCAGCGGCAACTCGGGTATCAGCCAATGCGCGAAATAGCCGACTGTGAGTACCGTCATGAATACAAGCCCGAACGCGAGCATCAGGATCGCGCGGCGCTGCAGGTAAAGCTCGCGTTTCGGAATCCGCCAGCCGTCCGAGAACAGCAGCGGCGGAATGAACAGCAGCATGAATATTTCAGGGTCGAATGTGACATGCAGGTTGAACTTCGGCCATGCGAGCACTGCGCCGAACGCGATCTGCATCAGCGGCAGCGGCAGGCGAAACGGCAGCGAGCGCGTCACCGCGCCGGACAGCGCGACGGTGAGCAGCAGGATCAGGACAGTGAAGACGATTTTCATCGATACATCGGGAAAGAAAGCAGGAAAAGACAGCCGTACGGAGTTTAGCGCGCCACCGTACGGCCGTGCCGTTGTCCGGGCAGCGGTCTAGCGTCGCGGTGCGGATGCACTCGCAAGGTGCATTGGCCGCGCGCGACGATGGTGCATCGGTGTCGCGGGCGCGCGGCACGACGTGAAGGGCGGTGTGCACGGAGCTTGCTTGGTGTTGGGCAACCACGCCAACATCGAGAAACCGAGGGGCCATTCATGACATACCGCGAGCCATCTTGTTCGTCAGACGCCGCGTTCGCCGGGTTCGGGAGGAGGGCAGCATGACGATCGTGCAACAGGAGCGTCCGGTCGCTGCGTCGCCGTATCGGTTCGAACGCGAGATGACGTCAGGGCTCGAGCGCCTGGCGACGCAGCATCACGACTTCACGCTCACCACCGTCTTCCAGCCGATCTTCAGCCTGTCGCACCAGCGCGCGGTCGGCTATGAGAGCCTGCTGCGCGCGCACGATACGCTCGACCGGCCGGTGTCGCCGCTCGACGTGTTCGGCGAGGCGGCGCGCCACGATGAGCTGCTGTCGCTCGACCGGCTCGCGCAGGCGCTGCATCTCGAGAACTTCGCGCTGCTGGGCGCGGAGCGCGAGTGGCTGTTCCTCAATGTGCATCCGGGCGTCCTCACCGATCCGTTCCAGGCGGCGGCGCTGCTTGCGAACCTGAAGCGGCTCGGCATGCCGCCGCGCCGGGTCGTGCTCGAAGTGATCGAGCAGCGCGCGGACGACCTCGAACGGCTCGCCGACGCGGTGCGCGACTTCCGCGCGCAGGGTTTCCTGATCGCGCTCGACGATTTCGGCGCCGGGCACTCGAACCTCGAGCGGGTCTGGCAGCTGAACCCGGACATCGTGAAGCTCGACCGGATCCTGCTGTCGCACGCGGCGCACCGGACGGGACCGACGGCGATCCTGCACGGGCTCGTGACGCTGCTGCACGAGGCGGGCAAGCTGGTGCTGATCGAAGGCATCGAGACCGAGCATGAAGCGCAGATCGCGCTGTCGTGCGAGGCGGACTTCGTGCAGGGCTATTTTTTCGGCAGGCCGGCGCCGGGGCTACCCGACAGCACGGCGGCGAGCGCATGCATCGCCGAGCTGACCGAGCGCTATCGTCAGCAGACGGAAGCGCGCGAGCGGCGCGACGCGCAGCGGCTCGCGCCCTACGTGCGCGCGTTCGAACGGGCGGCGGAGCGTCTGGC
>NZ_JAHACR010000321.1 GCF_018375725.1 Burkholderia sp.
AAGTAGATCGCGGCCGGCACCCAGACAAGCCCCGCGCCGATCGCGGGCAACAGCGACAGGAACGCCATCAGCGAGCCCCACAGGATGACGCCCTGAATCCCGAGAATCCAGAAGATCAGCCCGCCGAGCGCACCCTGCACGAGCGCGACCGCGATGTTGCCCTTCACGGTCGCGCGCACGACGGTCGTGAACTTCGTCAGCAGCAGGTTCTTGTGTTCCTCGTCGAGCGGCAGCGCGCGGCGCACGCGGCGGCCGATCTCGCCGCCGTCGCGCAACAGGAAAAACACGAGGTACAGCATCACGCCGAAGCTGACGACGAACTGGAACGTGTTCTGTCCGATGCTGACCGCCTGCGTCGCGACGAACTGGCTGATCTGCGCGGCACCGTCGGTCAGCTTGCGCTGGATGCCGGGGATGTTGGTCAGCCCGTACTTCGCGAGCAGCCGCTGGATCGACGTCGGCAGCGCGTGGATGAATTCCTGGAAGTACTGGGTGTAGTTCGGCTGCGAGGTCTTGAGTTCCTGGTACACGTATGCGATTTCCTGCACCAGGGTGGCGGTCACGAACACGAGCGGCAGGATCACGATCAGGATGATCAGCGCCATCGTCACCAGGGCGGCGAGATTGCGGCGCTTGCCGAAGTACGCGGCGAGCCAGCGCTGGACCGGCTGGAACAGGATCGCCAGGATGGTTCCCCAGAAGACCGCGCCGAAAAATGGCGCGAGAATCCAGCAGAGCCCGACCGTGACGGCGAACAGCAGGAAATGGAAGAATTTTTGGTGGTCTTGTCCGCTATCCATGGTGGCTATCGCGTATCGGTTTGAAAAATCTCGAGGCCCGGGCAGGGTATTCGGGACGGCCCGAACCGGAGTATGCCCGCAAAGGCGCGACCGTCATAGATGCGCGGCCGCCACACGCAAAAACGCCGCGGCCGGAGCCGCGGCGCTGACAGCGCGAGTGTGCGCCCTGTGACGTCAGAGATTCAGGCGCGAGACCTTCGTGCCATTCACCGACAGGTCGCCCATCAGGCCGGCGTTGGTCAGTACGATCACCTCGACCGGCGCGGTGGCCGTCGTCGTGTCGATGGCGCCGTTCGCGCCCATCTTCACGAGCGCGACCGATGCGTCGGCGCCGGCCGCCCAGCCGTCCGACTTGCGGAACGTGTCGAGCGCATCCTGCGTCATGAACAGGAAGATCACGGCCTTCGACTGCGCGCCGGCCTGCAGGCCCACGGACAGCGACGACGTGTTGTAGTAGCCGACCGTGCTGCCGCCGGTGCGCAGCGCGCCGTTGCCGGTTTGCGCGCCGACGATGAAGCCGGCTTGCAGCACGCTCGGGAACACGAGCACGCCACGCGACTTCGCGATCAGTTCACGCGAGCCCGGCACGGTCGAATAGAGGCGCGACAACGTCGCGTTCACGCTGGCGTCGATTGCTTCGCGCTTCGAAGCATTGGCCGCGGCCGGTGCGCTCTGGTTGGGCGTGGTGGTGCAGCCGACGAGCGCGAGACTGCCGATCACGACAGCCGCAGCCGCTTTCATGACGAGCGATTTTTGCATGATTGTTTCTCCATCGTTGTTTGTCTGGTTGAGGGCCGCGTGATTGCCGGCATGGCGTCAACGGCGGGCAAGGAGCAGCCCCGCGGCGAACGCGAGACCTGCGACGACGCCCGCGGCTCGCCACGGATTGTCGTGCACGACCTGCGATACGCGCTCGGCGGATTCACGCAGCCGGTCGGCCGCCGAATCCGACGCGTGGTCGAGCGCGTTGCGTGCTTCGTCGAGCCGCGCCTGCACGCGTTTGCGTAACGCGGCGATGTCGCCGTCTCCGTCGCGTTTCAGCAGATCCTCGAGTTCGTTCACGAGTTCTCGCAGATCGTCCTGCATGTTGGCGTTCAGATTTTGCGCCGCGGAACGGGCGCTGCGCCCCACGCGGCGACCGGTACGGGCGATGTCGGACAGGCCGCGGTCGAGCTTGTGTTCAAGCGAGTCGGTGGCAAACGTCATGATGATCATCCTCCTTTGAACAGTTGAATTGAAAGATAAGACGAATCCCTGCAAGAAGTGTGATTCACCCGGCGCAATGGAGTTTCGGGGCCCGCGCCCGATTCGTCGGCTGATTGCCCGGGCAGCCCCGTCAGGTCTGGCTGCGCGGCCGGTCATTTTTTTTTGCTTTTGCGGCCGTCGGGTTGCCGCGGCATGTGTGTTGCGTATTGTCGAATGCTGCGATCCGGTCAATACGACGTATTGCGAAATGCGGATCGGTAATTATTGGACTGCTCGTGTGATGTCTGCCCGCGTTCGTGCCGTTGTCCTGCATCGCCGATGTGATCCGGCAGCACGATATCGATGACGACCGGAATCGGCGATGGGCATGGCTGCGTCGCCGCAGCCGCAGCCGATCGGCAAGGCGGCCGCGCCGGAAGAGACCGGCGCGACAAAGGCGGTGGCAAGAACGAGTGACGTCGACAGGGTACGCATGGGGACGATCCGGGCGCCAAAGAAGCTGAAAGATCAGGCGGGCATGTTGACGGCAAAACGCGGCGAAAGGGCGGGACTATGTCGTTCGACCAGGCGTGCCGGCGATGCCGCATGCGCGAACCTTCGGCATGCGCGGCTGCAGGATGCCGCGCCGCGCCGGTGCCGGCTCGCCGTGACATCGTTGCGTGGTTCATCTGGTTGCACGATGCATCGGCCAATGGGTTTGCACATCGGAACAGGCCTGTCTTTGATCAGCGACAAACCATAAAAAGATTGCGAATCAAGAAAAGTGAAGTGAAAGCGTTTTGAATGATTTGCTGGATGATGAAGATTTTGTTGCGATTTTATCCATGAATTACCGGTTCATGAATCGCTGCGTGGTGGATTTTACCGATTTGAGGGGTGCGGCCGATGAGGTGTCAATTGCAATGCTCGATGAGTTGGCAAAAAATCCTTATACAACAAAGCTTTGCATAATTAGATATAAGGATTTTGTAAAAAATTCAACCATGAAAATTGTGCGCGTGGATGGCATCTTGTTTCATTGCGTAACATAAAGTGACTGTCATATTGAGAGAAACCCTAGGGATGGTATGCTTCGTGCACAAAAATTCCCGCATTGGAGCGAGACAGTGATTTGTGCGTCATTGCCGTGAATATCGGCACCGCCGTTGTGCGTCATGCGGCGGCATGCACAATCGGATAACCATAATGTGCAACCTGGCCGCCCAGCGAGTCGATCGCGAAGGCGCCGCCAATCGCAGCCCGGCCTGGCTGCGTGGAGAGATCTACTATGTTCTTCGATGAGCTGAACGATGAAGAGTGGGTTCGTCTTTCAACGCTGATCGCCAATGAGCCGATCAGGCTGAATCGTCGCGGCCGGCCGCGCGCCGAGCCGCGCGTCGTCGCCAACGCGGTTCTCTGGATACTGACCACGGGCGAGGCGTGGTCCAGACTGCCCGGCCGTTATCCGTCCGGGCCGACGTGCCGTCGCCGCTACGAGGAGTGGCTCGCCAGCGGCACGTTGCTTCAGATGATCGACGTGCTGAAGCAGTTCAGCGGGCGCACGTTCGCGTATGTGCCGCCGCCGCCCGCGCCTGCCGTGCCCGTGCAGCGCGCGGAGCCGGCGGCGGAAAACGACCGTCTGCGCGGCGTATTCTGGCAAAACCCCGAGTCGTGGCAATTGCCGGCCGCACAGGCAAACGTTTGGCAGGGCGGCGAGGTGTCGCCGGCGGCCGTCGCGACCCGGCGCGGTACGGAGTCGACGGTGCCGTCCGCATTCGCCGTTCCGGGTGCGCCGGCGGCGCAGGCGGAGGTTATGCGTCATGCGCGCGTGTCCACGGCCCGTTTCGCGGTATCCGAGCCGCAGGTCGAAACGCATCGCGGCTATACGATCTACGGCATCGCGCAGCCGGTGCAGAACCTGATGTATCGGGCGTGGGCGGAAATCGTCCTGGACGACCGGCGTGTCGAGCGTTCCGGTCTGGTCGGCCCGCGCTTTACCGATGCAGAGGAAGCCGAACAGTTCGCGCTCGACTGGGCGCGACAGTGGATCGACCGGCATGGCGCGGGCGGCGAGCCGGCGCGTACGCCGGTATTGGCCGGGCTGTCGGTGCTGGCCCGCGCGGAATCGGATATCAAGCGCTTCATCGCGGCACGCGGCGCGGCATCGCTCGCCGACAGCCGCAACGATCCGGTACAGACCGAACGTCGAGAATTTGTCTGCCGCGTCGGTTGAGCAGCGCAGGCGGTGCGTCGCGCGCCGCCTGCGCCGGCCCGCACGGCGGCCGCCGTCTTCGACGGCGCCTGTCCCGTGCGGGCCGGCGTTATTGCCGGCCGTAGGTATCGTCGAAGCGCACGATGTCGTCCTCGCCCAGATACGAGCCCGACTGCACTTCGATCAGTTCGAGCGGCATCTTGCCCGGGTTTTCCAGTCGATGCGACACGCCGAGCGGGATGTAGGTCGATTCGTTTTCCGACAGCAGGAACGTGTCGTCGCCGCGCGTGATGCGGGCGGTCCCGCGCACGACAATCCAGTGCTCGGCGCGAT
>NZ_JAHACR010000322.1 GCF_018375725.1 Burkholderia sp.
CGAGACCCGTCTGCGGATCGGTCGTGATGTTCGTCGAATAGATCGCGCCGATCGGCGTGTCGAACTTCAATCCGCCGGCAAACGGCTTGCCGCCCGATGCCGTATGGCATGCGACACAATCGCCCGCGCGCGCCAGATACGCGCCGCGCGCAACGAGCGCAGCGGCGGACGATGCCGATGCGGCGTTCGGGACGCCCGGTTGCGGCGCCGCCGCCGCGACGCCGCCAGTGAGACCCGCGGCCAACCCGAGCCACGCGCCGTACGCGAGCGCACGCCAGCCTCGACGCACGCCTGCCACACACACTTTGTCTTTGATTCGACGCTTCATACGGTCACCAGCGGAGCGGGATTTTTCAGGTACTGCTCGCGAATCGCACGCGCCGACCAGTACGCCAGCGCAGCGGCAAGACCGGTCGGGTTGTAGCCGATCCCCTGCGGAAACGCCGACGCGCCCATCACGAACACGTTGTGCACATCCCAGCTCTGCAGGTAGCGGTTCAGCACGCTGGTCTTCGGATCGAGGCCCATGACCGCGCCGCCGACGAGGTGTGTCGTCTGATAGCGCCGCGTGTCGAAATGCGCACCGAATTCACGCGTGTAGACGTTGATCGCCTTCGGCCCCATCGCCTCGGCGATCTTCTTCATCTGCGCGGTCACATAGCGCGCCATCTTGATGTCGTTGTCCTTCCAGTCGAAGGTCATCCGCAGCAGCGGCTGGCCGTACGAATCACGATAGGTCGGATCGAGATCGAGATAGACGTCGCGGTACGACATGTTGGTCCCGTGCGCGTCCATCGACAGCGTGTGCGCATAGTGATCCTTCACGGACTTCTTCCACGCGCTGCCCCACGCCGGCGTACCGGCCGGCGTCGCGATGCCGCTGATCGGCTTGACGCCCGCCTGGTTGACCCACAGCGGCGAGCCGCCGACAAAGCCGAGCGGGCCGTGGTCGAAGTTGTCGGCGTTGAAGTCGTCGACCGCGACGCCGTTGCCGCCCGCGCCGACGAACGGGTTCGTGTACGTGTCCTTGTCGAAGAACGCGGTGATCGTCGACAGGTTCTGGTACGCGAAGTTGCGCCCCACCACGCCCTCGCCCGATACCGGATCGTACGGCTTGCCGATGCCCGACAGCAGCAGCAGGCGCACGTTGTGGTACTGGAATGCCGACACGATCACGAGATCGGCCGGCTGCGTGACCTCGCGGCCCGACGGATCGACGTAGGTCACACCCGTCGCGCGCTTCTTCGTATCGTCGAGATCGACGCGCAGCACGTGGCATTTCGAGCGCAGCTCGAAGTTGGGCGTCTGTTTCAGCGCGGGCAGGATGTTCAGGTTCGGCGACGCCTTCGAATACATGTAGCACGCGTAGCCGCTGCAGAATCCGCAGAAGTTGCACGGCCCCATCTGCACGCCGTACGGGTTCGTGTACGGCCCCGACGTGTTCGCCGACGGCAACCGGTACGGATGCAGGCCGAGCGACTTCGCCGCATCGTGGAACCGCTGCGCCGAATAGGTGTTGAGCTGGGCTGGCAGCGGGAAGTTGTCGCTGCGGTTGGCCTCGAACACGTTGCCGTCGCCGACCACCTTGCCGCCGACCCTGTACGCCTGTCCCGACGTGCCGAACACCTTCTCGGCGAAATCGAAATGCGGCTCGAGCTCGTCGTAGCTGACGCCCGCATCCTGGATCGTCATCCCCTCGGGAATGAATTTCTTGCCGTAACGCTCTTCGTAGTGACTGCGCAGGCGCAGCTCTTCCGGCGCCACGCGGAAGTGCACGCCGGACCAGTGCAGCCCCGCGCCGCCGACGCCTTCGCCCGGCAGGAATGCGGCGAGCTGGCGATACGGCAGCGCCGTGTCCGCGAGGCCGTGACGGATCGACACGGTCGTCTTCGACAAGTCGAGAAACAGCTTCTTGCGGACACTGTAGGTCAGCTCGTCGATCGTGTTCGGATACGCGCCGTCGGGATACGTGTCGCGGTACTCGCCGCGTTCGAGCGCGACGACCTTCAGGCCGGCTTCCGTCAGTTCCTTCGCGAGAATCGCGCCGGTCCAGCCGAACCCGACGATGACCGCGTCGACGTGTGGTTTCTTGTCAGCGGCCATCAGCTACGCTCCCCGTTGATCGAGACCGGCCCGTACGGATACGGTTTGCCGTTCTGGTTGACGAAATCCATGAAGTCCGCGCGCGCGCCGGGAAAACCGATCATCTTCCACCCGCCCATGCCGTGATTGCCGCCATGGACCGGATCGCAGAAATAGCCTTCGCGCGTGTTCTGCAGCAGTTGCGCGAAGAACACCTTCGGCGGCACGTCGTCGATCGCAGCGGCGCCCGTTTCGAGCTGACCGAGCACCGCATCGCGCGTTGCCGCGTCGAGGCCGGCGAACGCCTTGCCATGCGTTTTCGTACAGAAGCGATCGACCGCGGCGATGCCGAGCCGGTACAGGTCGCGCGGCACCAGCTTCAGCTGGTAGCCGAGTTCCGGCACGCCTTGCTGGAACGGCCCTTGCATGTACCAGCGCGCACCATGCGCGTAAGGCGTTTCCATCTGGCGGTCGATGAATTCCGGCACGCCGGCGTCGAGCGCGCCCGGCCCTTCCGCATCGGCGGGAATCAGGCGGTCGACGGCAGCATGGACGAACGCCCACTCCCTGGCGTCGAAGAAGACTGGCTTGTAAGGCTCGCGCGCCGCATCGCCGGACGCGGCGGCGGATGCGTTTCCGGCGGCCGGCGCGGACGTCGGCAACGCGCGCAGATCGCAGCCGGCAAGCGAAGCGATCGGCACGAGCGCGACCGACGAGCGCAGGAAATGGCGGCGCGAATTCGGTTTGTCGGATGACGTGGACATAAGTCGAATAGTGATTGTTGGGGGCAGCGGCCAGAGCACGCGCACGCAGATAAGCATGTGTCGTGCCCGGCGCGCGGCGCAGCGGCTTCAATCGGCCGCGTCGCCTTGCTTGCTCCGTGGTGCAAACGCGCTCGATGCGGACGGACGGCGGCATGCTGAGATGCCGCCGTCGCCATGCATCGGCTTTGGGCTCGGCATGTCGGAGTCCAAAGCGTTTCGGCCTCTTTGCGGACCTGATGACCTGGCGAATCCGCGCCGATGCGCGAAACCCGCCAGCCGCCGACATGATGTCGCCATGTGTGTATGTGCCGATCCAGCGGGCAGCAGGAGCGGCATGCTCGGCCCTCGTGGCGGCATGGTCAACGGTGCGTCGCATTATATATGGAACCGGTTCCATTGCGCGACGATTTGACGCAATTTATTGAAGCATTGCCCGCAACAATCCCCGGCAACGTCCGGCAGAAGACGCAAAACGCCGACTTGACCGAGCTGCCGCCCGCCGCGTCCGCCACAACCCGCGATCGTTGCACAGCAGCAACGCCGCCTTTCTCCGGGTGCCTTCCGCCGAGCGCCGCACGACCGTTTCGCCTGCGCATACGCTTCGGGGCATCCGCCCTTGACTTCCTTCCGCGCGCTACTACCCTTTTATCCTGAACTGCTATCGAGGCATGAACGCGAAGCCGCTTGCGCCGCCCTGCCGGAGGAATGGACCCATGAATGAACCCCTCGAACGCCGGGCACTGCTGCTGCATCTGGGCAGCGTCATGCAGACGCTGAGCTGCCTGCTCGAAAGCGAGCGCGACGACGAAACGATCGGCGCGCTGATCGCCTCCCAGCCGATGCTTTCCGACCTTCCGCTGCTCGAGAATGTGTTCGAGCACATGACCGTGCGTGAATTCGCGTGCGCGGTTCTGCATGCGTTTTGCCTCTGGCCAAAGCAATTGCTCGATGCACGACTCGACCGCGACGCGCTCGCAACACCGGTCTGCGTGAACCTGTTCGCGGGCAATCCGCGCGGCTGGGCACGCTACACCGCCTCGCTCGCCGCTGATGTGCCGTGGTTCGGCAACGGCATCCAGCCCGACCACGCGCCACGCCCATCCACCGACCCGATCGCGAAATCCGCATGACACGCAACCGGCCAACGCGCCGGGCCGGGCGCACACTGTCCGGCGATCCTGAATGCAGGTCGAAATGCGGCCTTGCACGTGGCCGCCATACATCTATAAACGAAGGCCAGCGGAGGTGACCCATGCTGATCGGTGTGCCGAAGGAGATCAAGAACCACGAATATCGCGTCGGCCTGACGCCGGCTGGCGCGCATGAGCTGACGCTGCGCGGCCATCAGGTTCTGGTCGAGCGCGACGCGGGCGCCGCGATCGGGCTGTACGACGACGACTACGCAGCTGCGGGCGCGGCATTGTGCGGTGACGCGCCCGAGGTGTTCGCACGCGCGGACATGATCATCAAGGTCAAGGAGCCGCAGCCCGCCGAATGCGCGATGCTGCGGCGCGGCCAGATCCTCTATGCGTACCTGCATCTCGCGCCGGATCCGGAGCAGGCGACGGCGCTCATCAAGTCCGGCGCGGTGTGCATCGCCTACGAGACCGTCACCGGACCGGGCGGCGGCCTGCCGCTGCTCGCG
>NZ_JAHACR010000323.1 GCF_018375725.1 Burkholderia sp.
GCAAACGGGTTCGTGACGCTCGAACTGGCCGACGGCACGCACATAAGCATTCCGCCCGACAGCCAGCTCGACCTGACGACGCTGCGCCGCACGGTGCTGACCGGCACGCTCGATCGCGTGTTCGAACTGCGCCGCGGCGAGATCGAAAGCGAGGTCACGCATCTGAAGAAGCGCGACGACCGTTTCCAGATCCGCTCGCCGTCGGTGGTCGCAGGGGTGCGCGGCACGCGCTTCCGGGTCAACTACGATGCCGCCGGCAACGCGGCGACGCGCGTCGAGGTGCTCGACGGCACGGTGGGCGTCGCGGGCGGCAAGCGTCAGGCCGACGCCACGCTCGTGCATGCAAACTTCGGCAGCGTCGCGACGTCGGCCGGCAAGGTCGGCGCGCCCGTGCAACTGCTGCCCCCGCCGGCGCTTGCGAATCCGGACAAGGTGCAGGACGAGCCGGACGTCGCGTTCGATCTTGCGCCGCTCGCGAACGCGCGCGCGTATCACGTGCAGCTCGCGCATGACGCCGGGCTGCTCGACCTGTTCAGCGAGACGCGCACCGAGACGCAGCGCGCGGTATTCCATCACGTGCCGAACGGCATGCACTTCGTGCGGATCGCCGCGATCGACGAGAACGGTCTCGAGGGGATGCCGCGCACCTATGCGTTCGAGCGCCGCCAGATGGGGCTCGATGCGACCGCGACGCCTGGCGCGGGAGGCTACGTGTTCCGCTGGTCGCCGAATGGCGCGGGTGCGAATACGCGCTACCGGTTCGTCCTGTCGAAGTCGAAGGATCTGCGTGCGCCTGTCGTCGATCAGGTTGGTCTGCAGGCGCGGCAGGTCACGGTCGCGCATCTGCCGCCGGGCGAGTACTTCTGGGCCGTGACCATCGAGGAATACGAAGGCGGCCGCTTCTACGAGAAGACCGGTCCGGTCAGCGCGTTTACGTTGTCGCGCTGATCTGCGGCACATGAGACCCGATTCCGTTTCGCCTCGGCGGCGGCTCGGCCGGCGCTTCCTTGCCGAATGGATCGCCATCGGCTGTCTCGGGATCGCGGTGGTGCTCGCCTGTGCGATCAGCCGCGCGTCGCAAAGCGTCGACGGTCTGATCTACGACCGGCTGCTGATGTTGCGCAGCCTGCCGCTTGCGCCCGACATCGTGATCGTCGATATCGACAATCCGAGCGTCGCGGCGCTCGGTCGCTGGCCCTGGCCGCGCAGCGTGCACGCGCGGCTGCTCGATACGCTTGCGCATGCGCAGCCGGCCGCGGTGGTCTACGACGTGCTGTTTACCGAACCGTCGCCGGAAGACCGCGCGTTCGCCGACGGCCTCGCGCGTGTGCCGACTTTCCTGCCGGTGCTGCTGAGCCCCGAGCGCGCGAACGGCACGCGTGCGGTCGATCCGCCGGTGCCGGCGCTCGCCGCGCGCGCGGCCGGCCTCGGCCACATCAATCTCGAAGTCGATCCGGACGGCATCGTGCGCAGTGTCGCGCTGTTCGAAAGCGACGGCAGGACGCGCTGGCCGCAGATCATGGTGCCTGTGTTCGAGGCGATCGAGTCCGGCAAGCTGCATCCGGCCGATGCTGCACCGGGTGCACGCGCACACGACCTGTCGCGCGACGCAAGCGGCGAGGGCCGTTATCTGATTCCGTTCAGCCGCAATACCCCCGCTTATCCGACGCTGTCGTTCGTCGACGTGATCGAAGGCCGCGTTTCGCCCGATGCGCTGCGCGGCAAGCTGGTTGTCGTCGGCGTGACGGCAGCCGGATTGTACGACCGCTTCGCGACGCCGGTGTCCGGCGACTACGGGCCGCTTGCCGGGGTGTACATCCACGCCGGCGTGCTCGACATGCTGACGACCGGGCGCGCGATCTCGCCGGTGTCGCGCGCCGGATTGTTCGCAACGTCGCTGTTGCCGCTGGCGGTGTTGCTGGCCGGCTTCCTGATGCTGTCGCCGTGGCGCGCGCTGCTGCTGACGCTGAGTCTCGCCGCGCTCGCCGTGGTCGCAAGCGCGGCGCTGCTCTACGAAGGCCGGGTCTGGCTGTCGCCTGCGCCCGCGATTTTCGGCTTGATCGCCGTGTACCCGATCTGGAACTGGCGGCGCCTCGAAATGACGATGTCGTACTTGCGTCGCGAGCTGCAGCGGCTGGCCGATGAGCCGCATCTGCTGCCGGAGGCGCCGCGCAAGCGGGGGGAATTCGGCGGCGACGTGCTCGAAAAGCAGATGGCATTGATGGCGCAGGCGGCGCAGCGCGTGCAGGACATGAAGCGCTTCGTCTGGGACAGTCTCGACAGCATTCCGGAACCGATCTTCGTGACCGATCTGACCGGAGCGGTCCTGATCGCGAATCACGCCGCGAAACGGTACGCGTCGCGACTCGCATTGCCGCTGCCGGAAGGGCGCGCGCTGCGCGTCGCGCTCGGCGAGCTGACCTTCGTCAAGACCGTCGACGGCAATGCCGAGCACGACGCCGAGATTCGCCGTCACTGGCCGGCGGCGCTCGATCCGACGCTCGAAGCCGAGAGCGATGCGATGGAGCGCGGCATCGAGGTGCGCGACCGCGACGGCCTCGATCATCTGCTACGCTACGCGCCGTGTACGAACGCGCAAGGCCGCGTGACTGGCTGGATCGCCGGCCTCGTCGACGTGACCGAACTGCACGCGGTCGAGCGTCAGCGCGAAGAGGCGCTGCACCTGCTGTCGCACGACATGCGCTCGCCGCAATCGTCGATCCTCGCGCTCGTCGAGATCGAGCGGCAGCGTGTCGAGTCGGACGAGATGCGCGGGCTGCTCGCGCGGATCGAGCGATACGCGCAACGCGCGCTGTCGCTGGCCGACGAGTTCGTGCAACTGGCGCGCGCGGAATCGCAGGCCTACCAGCTCGAGGTGACGAATTTCGTCGACGTGCTGATCGACGCGAGCGACGAAGTGTGGCCACAGGCGCAGGCCAAGCGGATCCGCATCGACACCGACGTCGGCACCGAAATGTGCTGGGTGCAGGCCGACCGCTCGCTGATGACGCGTGCGTTCGTGAACCTGCTGAACAATGCGGTCAAGTACAGCCCGGCCGAGACCGTGATCACGTGCACGCTGTCGGTCGAGCATGCATCGAAGCGGATGTTTTGTACGATTCGCGATCAGGGGTACGGGATCGCACCGGAAGATCAGCGGCATCTGTTCGAACGTTTCAAGCGATTCCATGCCGGCGAGCGGCCGGAGATCTCCGGATCCGGACTCGGCATGGCATTCGTCAAGACGGTCGTCACGCGCCATGGCGGCAGCGTGTCGGTCGACAGCGAGGTGGGCGTGGGAACCGCGGTGACGGTTTCGCTGCCCACGATTGATGAGTCGCTTGCCTGACAGGGCCGGGCGCGGCAGCGGCAAGCATTGGGGAAAGCTATGAAAATCGAATGGGCGGCAGCCGCGCTGGCGGCGGCGCTTTTGACGGGTTGTGCGGGCGTGACGACCGGCGTGAGCGCGGTCGGCCAGCCGGAGGCATTCGCGTCGGGGGCGCATGGCTACGGCTTCGCGCGCAGCGCCGCGCAGGCGGACGACGCGGAATACCGGCAGATCGAGACGCTGGTGCGCGATGAACTGGCGCACCGCGGCTTCGACGTGCAGCCGCTCAAGGAGGCGCGTTACCGGCTGTCGGTCGCGTATGCGACGCAGCCTGCGCAGGTCTCGGCGTCGACCGGACAGTGCGGCGGCGAGCAGGGCGCGTGTGCCGCGGTCGACGGGCCGGCACCGTTTCTGTCGTTCGCCGGTACGGTTTACCGCCACATGCTGACGCTGCGCTTTGTCGATGCGAAGAGCGGTGCCGACGTCTATCGCGTGTCGGCATCGCTGCGCGACCGCGAGCCGGGTTCGCAGGCCGCGGCGCCGGCGCTCGTGAAGAGCGCGCTCGCGAAGCTGCCGTTCGACGCGGGCAACGGCTGGCTCGTCAAGACGAAAAAAGACGACGCGGGCGGCATGCCGGGCGTCGTCTCGGTGAAGCCGGCCGCCGCGCACTAGGCGTTGCGGCCATCATGTTTCCGGGCTCGCGCGCGGCGGGCCCGTGCCGCTCATGCGGCCGGTTGCGTACCGTTGCGCGTGCGCAGGTATTCGTCGAACTCGCTCGCGACTTCCGGGTGGCGCAGCGCGAATTCCACCGTCGCCTTCAGGTAGCCGAGCTTGCTGCCGCAATCGTAGCGCGTGCCCTGATACTTGTAGGCCAGCACCTGCTCGTCGGCGAGCAGCGCCTGGATCGCGTCGGTCAGTTGCAGTTCGCCGCCCGCGCCGGGCTTCAGCGCGCGCAGATGCTGGAAGATCCGCGGCTTGAGGATGTAGCGGCCGACGACGCCGAGGTTCGACGGCGCGACTTCCGGAGCCGGCTTCTCGACGATCGCCGACATCTTGATGATCGACTCTTCCCATTCCTTGCCGTCGACGATGCCGTACGATTTCGTCTCCGACGGCGTGATCTCTTCGACGCCGATCACCGAGCT
>NZ_JAHACR010000324.1 GCF_018375725.1 Burkholderia sp.
TGGCGCAGGACGCAGCCGCGTGCCCGGGCATGACTCGGCAGCCCGCGCACATGCCCGACAGACGGCAGCGGTTACAAATGGATACCGCTCGCACGGCGCGAACGGGGCAGACTACGCGGCGTAAAGCACCCGGTCGCACTCGGTCGGCGCGTGCGATCGCGATGCCGGATGCATAACGGACCACGGATATTCATGAAGCTTCAAACGCTGCTCACGCTGGGCGTCTCGTCGGCGCTGCTCGCCGCCTGCAACCTGTTTCATGCCGGCCCCGGCACGCGCGACATCGACTCGGCTGTCCGCCGCGCGCTCGAAGCCGAGAATCACGGGCCGCTCAACATGCTGCTCGGGCAACCGTTGCCCGTCTCGGCAGACGTCGTCTCGGCCAAGCCGGACGGCGATTGCCAGAAGGCCGGAGAGCGCACCTACACATGCAACGTGGTGATTGTCTGGCGCAATGCCGACCACGAGCCGTCGCACGCGATGCTGACGTTCGTTCAGGATGCGGACGGCGCATGGCAGACATCCGGCGTCGACGCGGCGCTCGCGACCGGCGCGGCGAAATCGCTGATCGACCGGATCGGCAAGGCGCTGCCGGGCAGCAGCGCCCCGGCGTCGGCGCCGCAGTAACGCACGGACGGCGGAAAATCCGATTCAGGCGCGGTGCGCCGCGCCCGGCGCTGCCAATATAAGGGAAAACCCTGATTGCGAGCTATAATGTCGGCCTTGAAGGAAATCCGACATATGCCGCACCGTTTTCTGCTCCTTGAGAAAATCGCTTTCTCGCTGGTCGTCACGTCAGCGGTCGCCTGTTCCGCGTTCATTGCTTACGAGCAAGATCCCGATGTCAAAGTCGCGCTTCACGAGGGCGAGGCGTTGATACGCGCAAGCGCGAAGTATTCGGTGGTCTGCGAGCCGACGAAGCTCGACCCGTGCGTCGAGATGTACGGCTACTAAGAAAGAAGCGGCCGGGGGGCTCGCCGCGAGCATTGCATTGCCGCGGCGGGCCGCATCCGCTTGCGGTTCCGGCGCGGACGCCGCGCCGTCATCGCGCCTGTCGCGACAGCCGCCATTTCCGCATTACGTGTCGCGGTGCCGCAACGCGCGGCGCAGAATCTTGCCCACGGTCGACTTCGGCAGTTCGTCGACGAACACGACTTCCCTCGGCACCTTGTATGCCGCCAGCGCCTGCCGGCAATGCGCGATCACGTCGTCTCCCGTGACGGCCGCGTCACGGCGCTTCACGACGAACAATTTCACCGCTTCCCCGGTTTTCTCGCTCGGAACGCCGACGCATGCGCATTCGGCGATGTCCGCATACGCCGAGGCCGCCGCTTCGACTTCGTTCGGATACACATTGAAGCCGGACACGATGATCATGTCCTTCAGACGGTCGACGATCCGGAGCAAACCGCGTTCGTCGAACACGCCGATGTCGCCGGTCCGGAAATAGCCGTCATCGGTAAACGACGCACGCGTCGCGTCGGGCTGGTTCCAGTAGCCGCGGCACACCTGCGGGCCTTTCACGCAGATCTCGCCCGACTCGCCGATGCCGGCATCGCGGCCATCGTCGGTCAGCAGACGGACGTCGGTCGATGGGACCGGCAGCCCGACGCTGCCGTTGAATTCGTTCGTGAAATACGGATTGAACGATACGACCGGGCTGGTTTCCGACAGTCCGTAGCCTTCGCGGATAAACGTGCCGGTGATGGCCTTCCAGCGCGCCGACGTCGACGGCAGGATCGCGGACCCGCCGCCGGCCGCGATGCGCAGATTCGAGAAATCAACGTTCTCGAGCGCCGGATGGGCGACCAGCGCGGCGTAAAGCGTGTTCACGCCGGTGAAGCAGGTCATCCGCGACTGGGCGATCACATCGATCAGCCCGGCCGTATCGCGGGGATTGGCGACGAGCCAGTTTTCCGCGCCGAGCGAGAAGTACGTGATCAGGTTCACCATCAACGCGAATACGTGATAAAGCGGCAGCGCCGTGACGACGGTTTCCTGTCCCGGGCGCAGCAACGGCGCCATCATCGCCTTGAACTGCTCGGTGTTGGCGACGAGGTTGCGATGCGTGAGCGCGGCGCCTTTCGATACGCCGGTCGTGCCGCCCGTGTATTGAAGGAACAGCAGATCGTCGCGGCTCGATTCGACGGGCTCGAACGGCAGCGTTGCGCCTGCCTCGAGCGCGGCCGCAAACCCGACGGCCGACGACAGCCGCGGATCCACCGGCGGCGACGGCAGGGCGGCGCCGAGGCCGTCGCCGGGATCGACCGTGACGACGTGCCTAAGCGGCACGTCGTCCAGCACGTCCGCGACGACGCCCGTGCTGCCGCTGTAGACGACGATCGTGTCGACGCCGGCGTCGTTCAGCTGGTGCGCCAGTTCGTGCGCGGTATAGAGCGGGTTGACGTTCACCTGGATGGCGCCCGCCCGAATGATGCCGAGGAACGCGATCGGGAAAGCCGCCAGGTTGGGCACCATCACCGCGACGCGGTCGCCCTTGCGCACACCGATCCGCTGCTGGAGGTACGCCGCGAAATTCCGGGACAGACGGTCGATATCCGCATAGGTCAGTGTCTGGCCGAACGCCCGGATCGCGGGTTGCGCCGCATATGTTCGCATTGCCGTTTCCATCAGATGCGTGACCGACGGACAGGCATCCGCGTCGATCGTGGCCGGAATGTCGCCGTAGGCGGCGAGCCAGGGTTTCGTCCTCAACTTGCTTCTCCTCACTGCGGATCGATATTCGGATATCGGGAAGACGCCTTGAACGCCGGCAGGATGCGCGTGAATGCAAGCGGCCGCACATCGGGCGAGGGCGGAGCCGCAAAGGGCGCGCGCGGGCGAGCATCGCGGCCCTGGCGCGCATCGGTCGTCTCCGGATTCGTTCTCGTTGTCGTGCCGGACGCTGGGACGTCCGGTCAGGCGCTCATCGTATGGGCAGCGGCGGCGCGTCGCCATGTCGTTCTGTGCCATTTAATTGACAAAACCTGCCAAGACGGCGGGGCGTACGGGGCATAACGACCACGTCCCGCATAGGGCCGGGCGCGTATCGCGCTCGCCACGGCGCGGCCGCCCGAACGCGCGATCGGCACGATCCGGTCGCCGCCCGCGTGTAGAATCTGCGTCTGTACGTGAATATCCGGCGAGCGCGTCAGCGCATCCCGGCAAGCGTCTTTGCGCAGACGGCGATCCGCGGCGCGCCGTCAGGAAAGTCCATGCCCGGTTCTGGACGCATGCGCCAGGGTCGGCGTACCTGTAGAAGCGGTCTCGGCCTGAACATGGCCCGCGCGCCGAGCGCGAACGTCTGCGCCCATTTGGCAATCAATCAACAATCGACAAGGAGAAGCAACCATGATCAAGCGTCATGCGCGCATGGTAGCGGTAGCAATCGCAGCAACGATCGGGTTCGCGCTGGTGGATGCACCGGCCGCGATGGCCCAGGCTTCGGCAGCCGTTCCGGCCAACCCGCCGGCAGCCAAGCCGTTGAGCAAGGCGCAACGCAAGGCGGCGCGCAAGGCCGCACGGGAAAAACGTGATGCAGATCTGCGCGCGGTCGAGAAAGACGGCTATCGGCTGACGGCCGACCAGAATACGTCCACGCCGGTTCGCCAGAAGGCGGCAGGCAAGGCCGCCGCGGACAAGGCCGCTGTCGGCGCGTCGACGCCCGCACAGTAACGCCGGACGCCCTCGATCGCCCGGGCAACCATGACGGCGATCGAGGCACGCCCCGGCGCGCCAGTGTCGTCCGGGGCACACGAAGCCACCATCGCCTAGATGCGCGCCAGCGTTTGATGATCGGCTTCGCCGCCGAAATATTTTTCGAGCGCTTCCACAAATTCCCCGTTGTCCGGGGTCGCATGCGCGAACAGCGTGACCGACGAGCGGAATTTCAGGTAATCCGGATAGCCGAAAATCGTCTGGATCGAGCGGCCGTCGACGTGATTGACCAGCCGTGTGCACTCGCGCAGCCGTTCGCCGAGCAGCGGATGCTGAAGATACGCTTCGGCCTCGGCCAGGCTCGCCATGGCGTACCGTTGCGCCATGGCGCTGTCGCCCAGCCCCTCGATCTGCGGAAACACGAACCACATCCAGTGGCTTTGCTTGTGCCCGCTTCTCAATTCGTCACATACCCGCTCATATACCGGATCCTGTGCGTCGACGAAGCGCTGCAGGTCATAGGGATCGTCCATATCGCCCTCCGTCAGTCCGCTCACTCGGCGTTGCCGCCCCGGCTCTTGTGCTGCGCCGCCAGCTTCGCCTGCTGGGCCGGAGGCACCGGATCGTAGTGGCTCAACTGGATGCTGTAGTTGCCGTGTCCGCCGGCAATCGCGTTCAGACGAGACTGATAGTCGTTGAGTTCGGCAAGCGGGACCTTGCCCGTCACCACCATGGCGCTGCCGCCCATCGTGCGCGTGCCGTGCACTTGCCCGCGACGCGCGGACAGGTCGCCGATG
>NZ_JAHACR010000325.1 GCF_018375725.1 Burkholderia sp.
CAAGCCGAACAACGGCGGCACGAAGATCTTCTCGGTGTCGGGCGACGTCGAGCGTCCGGGCAACTATGAAGTGCCGCTCGGCACGCCGTTCGCGACGCTGATGGAGCTCGCCGGCGGCGTGCGTGGCGGCAAGAAGCTCAAGGCGGTGATTCCGGGCGGATCGTCGGCGCCGGTCGTGCCGGGCGACATCATGATGCAGACCGACATGGACTACGACTCGATCGCGAAGGTCGGTTCGATGCTGGGCTCGGGCGCCGTGATCGTGATGGACGAAACGCGCTGCATGGTTCGTTCGCTGCTGCGTCTGTCGTACTTCTATTACGAAGAGTCGTGCGGCCAGTGCACGCCGTGCCGCGAAGGCACCGGCTGGCTGTGGCGCGTCGTCGACCGTATCGAGCATGGCCAGGGCCGCAAGGAAGATCTGGATCTGCTGAATTCTGTTGCAGAGAACATCATGGGCCGCACGATCTGTGCGCTCGGCGATGCGGCGGCGATGCCGGTGCGCGGCATGCTCAAGCATTACTGGGACGAATTCGCGTACCACGTCGAGCACAAGCACTGCATGGTCGGCGGTCATTCGCACGCGGCAGCGGCCTGAAGCGAAACCCGGTTGTGGAATTTGAGCGCGCGGTCGAGCTGAATGCGCGAACGAGCGGAAAAAGGTTGAGGACCATTCACCATCATGGTTGAACTTGAAATAGACGGTAAGAAGGTCGAGGTGCCCGAAGGCAGCATGGTGATCCAGGCTGCACATAAGGCGGACAAGTATATTCCACATTTCTGCTATCACAAGAAGCTGTCCGTCGCGGCCAACTGTCGCATGTGTCTCGTGGAAGTCGAGAAGATGCCGAAGGCCGTGCCGGCCTGCGCGACGCCGGTGTCGGCGGGCATGATTGTCCACACCAGCTCCGACAAGGCGGTGAAGGCGCAGCAGTCGGTGATGGAGTTCCTCCTCGTCAACCACCCGCTCGATTGCCCGATCTGCGATCAGGGCGGTGAATGTCAATTGCAGGATCTCGCGGTCGGCTACGGCAAGTCGTCGTCGCGCTACTCGGAAGAGAAGCGCGTCGTGTTCCACAAGAACGTGGGGCCGCTGATCTCGATGGAGGAAATGTCGCGCTGCATCCACTGCACGCGCTGCGTCCGCTTCGGCCAGGAAATCGCCGGCGTGATGGAGTTCGGCATGCTGGGCCGCGGCGAGCACTCGGAAATCACGACGTTCGTCGGCAAGACGGTCGATTCCGAACTGTCGGGCAACATGATCGACCTGTGCCCGGTCGGCGCGCTGACCAGCAAGCCGTTCCGCTACAGCGCACGGACGTGGGAGCTGTCGCGCCGCAAGTCGGTGAGCCCGCATGATTCCGTCGGCGCGAACCTCGTCGTGCAGGTGAAGAACAACCGCGTGATGCGCGTGCTGCCGTTCGAGAACGAAGCGATCAACGAATGCTGGATCTCGGACAAGGACCGCTTCTCGTACGAAGGTCTCAACAGCGAAGCGCGCCTGACGAAGCCGATGCTCAAGCAGGGCGGCCAGTGGATCGAAACCGACTGGCAGACCGCGCTCGAATATGTGGCGAAGGGCCTGAAAGGCATCAGCGCGGATCACGGCGCGCATGCGCTGGCGATGCTCGCGAGCGCGCACAGCACGGCTGAAGAGCTGTTCCTGCTGAAGCAGCTCGCGCACGAAATGAAGACGCCGAACATCGACTTCCGCCTGCGTCAGTCCGATTTCTCGGCGCCGGTCCAGGGTGCGCCGTGGCTCGGCATGCCGATCGCCGAACTGTCGAATGTGAACGCTGCGTTCGTGATCGGGTCGTCGCTGCGCCGCGATCACCCGCTGTTCGCCGCGCGGCTGCGTCATGCGGCGAAGAACGGCGCCAAGCTGCATTTCCTCCATGCGACGGGCGATGACGCACTGATCCCGAGTGCGCAACGTATCGTTGCCGCGCCGTCGGCATGGATCGACGAGCTGGCCGGCATTGCCGCCGCTGTCGCACAACTGCGCGGCGTCGCGCTGCCTGACGCGCTGGCGGGCGTGGCCGCGTCGCCGGCCGCCCAGCAGGTCGCGCAGTCGCTCGCGAACGGCGAACGCCGCGCCGTGCTGATCGGCAATGCCGCTGTCCGTCACCCGCAATTCGCGTCCATCCACGCGGTCGCGCAGTGGATCGCCGATCAGACCGGCGCGACGCTTGGCTTCCTCACCGAAGCGGCGAACACGGTCGGCGCGCACGTGGTCAACGCGTTGCCGGGCGAAGGCGGCCTGAATGCGCGCGAAGCGTTCGCGCAGCCGCGCAAGGGCTACGTGCTGCTGAATCTCGAGCCGGAATTCGACACCGCCGATCCCGCGCAGGCGCTGGCGGCACTGAACCAGGCCGAAATGGTCGTCGTGATGTCGCCGTTCAAGCATGGCCTCGACTACGCGGATGTCCTGCTGCCGATCGCGCCGTTCACCGAAACGTCCGGCACCTATGTCAACGCGGAAGGTACCGTGCAGGGCTTCAACGGCGTCGTGCGCCCGCTCGGCGATACGCGTCCGGCATGGAAGGTGCTGCGCGTGCTGGGCAGCCTGCTCGGCCTGCCGAACTTCGAATACGAGACTGCCGAAGAAGTGCGCATGGCCGCGCTCGGCGACGAAGGCGTCGCGAGCCGCCTGTCGAACAAGACGTCCGCCGCGGTATCGCGCGTCGCGGCACCGACGGCGAACGGCAGCTTCGAGCGTCTCGCCGACGTGCCGATCTATCACGCCGATGCGCTGGTGCGCCGCGCGGGTGCGCTGCATCTGACGGCCGCCGCGAAGCTCGCGAACACCGCCGGCCTGCCGGCTGCGCTGTTCGACAAGCTGGGCTTGAAGGAAGGCGACGCGGTGCGCGTGCGCCAGGGCGAACGTACGGTGCAGCTGCCGGCCGTGCGCGACGAGAATCTTGCGGAAACGGTCGTTCGCGTGTCGGCGGCGACGCCTGCCGGCGCAGCGCTCGGCAGCCTGTCCGGTGAACTGGTGGTGGAGAAGGCGTAAATGAGCTTGTTCGATACGATCAATTCGGGCGGAGCCCAGCTTCTCGGCGTCGCGTGGCCGACGGTGTGGGCGCTCGTGCGCATCCTCGTCGTCGCGGTCGCGATCCTGCTGTGCGTGGCGTACCTGATTTTGTGGGAGCGCAAGCTGATCGGCTGGATGCACGTGCGTCTCGGGCCGAACCGCGTCGGCCCCGCCGGTCTGCTGCAGCCGATCGCCGACGTGCTGAAGCTGCTGCTCAAGGAAGTGATTCAGCCGACCGCGGCGAGCCGCTGGCTGTACCTCGTCGCGCCGGTGATGACCGTCGTGCCCGCATTCGCAGTGTGGGCGGTGATTCCGTTCCAGGCCGAAGCTGTGCTCGCGAACATCAACGCGGGCCTGCTGTACGCGATGGCGATCTCGTCGATCGGCGTGTATGCGGTGATTCTCGCCGGCTGGGCGTCGAACTCGAAGTACGCGTTCCTTGGCGCAATGCGTGCCGCGGCGCAGATGGTCTCGTACGAAATCTCGATGGGTTTCGCGCTGGTCCTCGTGCTGATGACGGCCGGCAGCCTGAACCTGTCGGAAATCGTCGGTTCGCAGCAGCACGGCTTCTTCGCCGGCCACGGCATCAATTTCCTGTCGTGGAACTGGCTGCCGCTGCTGCCGGCGTTCGGCGTCTACTTCATCTCGGGCATCGCCGAGACGAACCGCCACCCGTTCGACGTGGTGGAAGGGGAGTCGGAGATCGTCGCGGGTCACATGATCGATTACTCGGGTATGGCGTTCGCGCTGTTCTTCCTCGCCGAGTACATCAACATGATCGTGATCTCGGCACTCGCGGCGACGCTGTTCCTCGGCGGCTGGGATGCGCCGTTCGAATTCCTGTCGTTCATTCCCGGCATCTTCTGGCTGGTGCTGAAGGTCTTCGCGCTGCTGTCGGTGTTCATCTGGGTTCGTGCGACGTTCCCGCGTTTCCGTTACGACCAGATCATGCGTCTGGGCTGGAAGGTGTTCCTGCCGGTGACCGTGATCTGGGTGGTCGTGGTCGGCTTCTGGATCATGTCGCCGCTCAATATCTGGAAATAAAGGTCGGATGAAATCATGACGGCAATTCAACAATTCTTTAAGACCTTCTTCCTGACCGAGCTGCTCAAGGGTCTCGCGCTGACCGGACGTTACACGTTCAAGCGCAAGTTCACCGTGCAGTTCCCGGAAGAGAAGACGCCGATCTCGCCGCGTTTTCGCGGACTGCATGCGCTGCGCCGCTACGAGAACGGCGAAGAGCGCTGCATCGCGTGCAAGCTCTGCGAAGCCGTTTGCCCCGCGATGGCCATCACGATCGAATCGGAAGCGCGCGCGGACAATTCGCGCCGCACGACCCGCTACGACATCGACCTGACGAAGTGCATCTTCTGCGGTTTCTGCGAGGAAAGC
>NZ_JAHACR010000326.1 GCF_018375725.1 Burkholderia sp.
TTCCTGCAGCTGCTGTCGGGCGTCGCGACGGCGACCCGCCGCTATGTCGACCGGATCGAAGGCACGCGCGCCAAGATCCTCGACACGCGCAAGACGCTGCCGGGCCTGCGTCTCGCGCAGAAGTACGCGGTGCGGGTCGGCGGTGGCGCGAACCAGCGCCTGGCGCTGTATGACGGCATCCTGATCAAGGAGAACCACATCGCTGCGGCCGGCGGCGTCGGCGAGGCGCTCGACGCGGCGTTCGCATTGAAGGCGGGCGTGACGGTGCAGATCGAGGTCGAAACGCTCGCGCAGCTCGAAACTGCGCTTGCACGCGGTGCGCAGTCGGTGCTGCTCGACAACTTCACGCTCGACATGATGCGTGAAGCGGTACGGATCGCCGGCGGCCACGCGGTGCTCGAAGTCTCGGGCGGCGTCAATTTGGATACGGTCCGCGCGATCGCCGAAACCGGCGTCGACCGGATTTCGATCGGCGCGCTGACGAAGGACGTGCGTGCGACCGATTATTCGATGCGTATCGTCGACTGATCGCGAGGCGTGAAGACACGAAAAAGCCGTTGGCGCGCCATGCCAACGGCTTTTTTCATGGTGCGACGCGCGGGTGTTACCGGCGCGGCCGCGTGCGGGGCGTGAGCACGCTCGGCAGCGCTTTCGGCAACGTATGGGGCCAGTCGCGGCTGTAATGCAGCCCGCGGCTTTCGCGCCGCGATTGCGCGCTCTTGACGATCAGCATCGCGACGTCGACGAGATTGCGCAGCTCGAGCAGATCGCGGCTGACGCGGAAGTTCGCGTAATACTCGTGGATTTCGTCGCGCAGCAGCGACAGACGGTGCTTGGCCCGTTCGAGGCGCTTGTCGGTGCGTACGATGCCGACGTAGTTCCACATCAGGCGCCGCAATTCATCCCAGTTGTGCGCGACGACGACTTCCTCGTCCGCATCCGACACGCGGCTTTCGTCCCAGGCGGGCAGCGGGCCGGTCGACTCGACGTCGAAACCGGCCGCCTCGATCGCCTCGGCGGCGGCGCGGCCGATCACGAGGCATTCGAGCAGTGAGTTGCTCGCGAGGCGGTTCGCGCCGTGCAGCCCGGTGTACGACGTTTCGCCGACCGCATACAGGCCGGCGAGATCCGTGCGGCCGGCCAGGTCGGTGACGACGCCGCCGCACGTATAGTGCGCGGCCGGTACGACCGGAATCGGCTCTTTCGCGATGTCGATGCCGAATTCGAGGCAGCGCGCGTGGATGGTCGGGAAGTGCTCGCGCAGGAATGCTTCCGGCTGGTGGCTGATGTCGAGATAAACGCAGTCGATGCCGCGCTTCTTGATCTCGAAGTCGATCGCGCGCGCGACGATGTCGCGAGGCGCCAGTTCCGCGCGCGGATCGTGGGCGGGCATGAAGCGGGTGCCGTCCGGCAGCTTCAGCAGGCCGCCTTCGCCGCGCACCGCCTCGGAAATCAGGAACGATTTCGCATACGGATGGAACAGGCAGGTCGGATGGAACTGGATGAATTCCATGTTCGAGACGCGGCAACCGGCGCGCCACGCCATCGCGATGCCGTCGCCGGTCGCGGTGTCCGGGTTGGTCGTGTACAGATACACCTTGCCGGCGCCGCCGGTGGCGAGCACGGTATGCGGCGCCTCGATCGTGATCGTGCGGCCGCTCCGGACGTCGAGCGCGTACAGGCCATGACAGCGGCGGCCGGCGAGGCCGAGGCGTTCCGACGTGATCAGGTCGATCGCGTGGTGATCTTCGAAGAACGTGATGTTCGGATGGCGGCGCGCGCGTTCCGACAGCGTCGCGAGCACCGCGTGACCGGTGGCGTCGGCGGCATGGATGATGCGCCGGTGACTGTGGCCGCCTTCGCGGGTCAGGTGGAAGCCGAGCTCGGCGGCGTCGTCCTTCGTGAATGGCACGCCCTGCGAGATCAGCCATTCGATCGCCTCGCGGCCGTGCTCGACGATATAGCGCGTTGCGCCTTCGTCGCAGAGGCCGCCGCCGGCGACCAGCGTGTCGTTGACGTGATTCTCGATGCTGTCCGCGGAATCGAGCACGGCAGCGATGCCGCCCTGCGCGTTATCGCTCGCGCCCTCCATCATCGAACGCTTCGCGATCAACGCGACGCGCCGCGTGCTGGCCAGATTGAGTGCGACCGACAGGCCTGCCAGGCCGCTGCCGACGATCGCCACGTCGAAATTCATGCTGCATCTCCATAATTGCCGCTCTAGATCTTGTATTTTTCCCCGGTACTTGACCGGAGAAAGGGGAGAGCATACCGCGTCGGGCGAACGCTTGCGCGCAAAAACAAAAAGCCCCGCGGTTGCGGGGCTTTCTGGTCATCGTCAGGCTGGCAGAAACCAGGAGATTACTTGATCTTGGTTTCCTTGTACGCCACATGCTTGCGAACGACGGGATCGAACTTCATGATCTCCATCTTTTCCGGCATGTTGCGTTTGTTCTTCGTGGTCGTGTAGAAGTGACCCGTACCAGCGGTCGACTCAAGCTTGATCTTGTCGCGTGCGCCTTTTGCCATGATTACGCTCCCTTAGGCTTAGGCTTCGCCGCGTGCGCGCAGGTCTGCGAGCACGGAATCGATGCCGTTCTTGTCGATCAGGCGCAGGCCGGCGTTGGAAACACGCAGGCGCACCCAGCGGTTTTCGCTCTCCACCCAGAACCGGCGGTTTTGCAGGTTCGGCAGGAAGCGGCGCTTCGTCTTGTTGTTGGCGTGGGAAACATTGTTGCCGCTCATCGGCGCTTTCCCAGTTACTTGGCATACGCGTGCCATGAGAGCACTCCTAATACGCTAAATTCGGGGTTCGATCGCCGATGAAGGAGCTCTTCGCACATCCACGTGATCCATGGTTGCACTCTGAACGCCCAAGCCCTTACAGACAAGGCCTTCGATGGCTAGAACTGGTTGGAAAAAAGTCAGACGGCGATTCTAACAGAAAAAATTCAGGAAAATCAAACCCAATTTCGCCGGGGCGTTGCAGTCCCCTTTGTCGGACCGTCTCGAACCGCGCCCGCAACCCCGCTTGCAGCCTTATAGCCAACTGGCCCGCGCGAACGAAAACGTGTCGCTCGCGCCGACGACGATGTGATCCAGCAGCCGCACGTCGACGAGTGCGAGCGCGTCGCGCAGCACGCGGGTCAGACGGCGATCTTCCGCGCTCGGCCGCACGGCGCCGGACGGGTGATTGTGCGCGACGATCAGCGCCGCGGCGTTCAACGACAGTGCGCGCCGCACGATCTCGCGCGGGTAGACGGCCATCCGCGTCAGCGAGCCGCGCGCACTTTCCTCGGTGCGCAGCAGGCAGTGGCGGGCGTCGAGAAACAGGCAGACGAACACTTCGTAGGGGCGCGTGCCGATCATGAGCCGCAGGTAGTCCTCGACTGCGCCGGGCGAGTCGATGAGCGGCCGCTCGCTCGCCTTCTCGGCCAGCGCGCGTCGCGCCAGCTCGGTGATCGCGACGAGGAGCGCGGTCCGGGCCGGCCCGACGCCGGGCTGTCCCGCGAAATCGCTCGCCGTGGCGTCGAGCAGCCCGCGCAGCGAGCCGACCTGTGCCATCAGATCCTGGGCGACCGCGAACACGTCGCGTCCCGGGATGCCGGTGCCGAGCAGCAGCGCGATCAGCTCCGTATCGGTCAGCGAGGCCGGCCCGCGTTCGAGCAGCCGCTCGCGGGGCAGGCCGCTCGGGCGCCGCTTGCGGGCGGACGCCCTGACCGCGCTGCCGGAGCCGCCGCCCGGCACGGCATCGGCGGAATCGCGGCATTCGCAAATCGGGAAGGGAAGCAGCATCGTTGATTCTCCATTGTGTGCGCGCCATCGTCGCACTTTCTGCCTTGTGCGCTCAGGTGACTTACAATACCGGTTTTGCGCTCGGCCTCAGGGCCGCTTCGGGCGCCGACCGAACGAGTAATTCATGAGCCTCATCGATCTTTCAGAAGTGAAGCCCGGTTCGCACGTCACGCTGCACTACCGGCTGGCACTGGCCGACGGCGCCGACATCGTCAACACCTTTGACGACAAGCCCGCCACGTTGCTGCTCGGCGCGGGGCAGCTGGCGGCGTCGCTGGAAGACATTCTCATCGGGCTCAAGGTGGGTGACCACTCGACTTTTCAGCTAGCGCCCGAACAGGCATTCGGCCCCCGAAATCCCGACATGATCCAGCGCGTATCGCTCGCGACGCTGCGCGAGAACGGGATGGTCGGCGACGATTTCACGCCGGGCGACCTGATCGAGTTCAACGCGCCGGATGGCGGCCGCTATGCCGGGGTGCTGAAGGAAATCGGCGAAACCTCCGCGCTGTTCGACTTCAACCATCCGCTCGCGGGCCAAGCACTCACGTTCGAAGTGAAAATCATCGGGATCCTGTAATCATGAGCTCCACCGACATCCTGTCCGGACAGACCGTCGCCGCCGA
>NZ_JAHACR010000327.1 GCF_018375725.1 Burkholderia sp.
TCGGGCGCCTGCTTCGCGGCCTTGGCGATCACGTCCGCGTCCTTGCCGGAGAATCCGAGATCGCGCAGCAGACGCAGCGACGGACGCTCCTGCGGCGGCAGCACGCCTTGCGCGAAGCCGAGATCGGCCAGCTGCTTCATCTTGCGCAGGCCCTGCTTCGCCGCAGCTTTCGGATTCGCGGCCGATTTTTCGTTGTTCAGCGACGCCACGTTGCCGAACGACAGCCCGGCGTAGTTGTGGGTCGGGCCGACGAGTCCGTCGAAATTGGCTTCAGTTGCGTTCATCGTCGCTCCCTCGAATCAGAAGTGAAGGCCCGGCGACAGGCTCGCGGGCAAGGTCAGTTGGGCGCTTTCGACCGACGCCATCGGATACGCGCAGTAATCGGCCGCGTAATACGCGCTCGGACGGTGGTTGCCGGAGCGGCCGGTGCCGCCGAACGGCGCGGCCGACGATGCGCCGTTGGTCGGCCGGTTCCAGTTGACGATCCCGGCGCGAATCGTGCGCCGGAAGTGATCCCACGCGCGCGCGTCGTCGGCGAGCAGGCCCGCGGACAGGCCGAACGCGGTGTCGTTCGCGCGCTCGATCGCTTCGTCGAACGTCGCATAGCGGACGATCTGCGCGAGCGGCCCGAAGTGCTCTTCGTCAGGGAGGCCGGTCACGCCCGTCACGTCGAGAATCGCCGCATTGACGAAGCCGAGGCGCGGGTCGCGCTGCGCCATCGCGATGATCGGCTCCGCGCCCTGTTCGATCAGGCGCGACTGCGCCTCGACGAGCTTCGCCGCCGCGCGCGCCGAGATCACCGCGCCCATGAACGGCTGCGGATCGGCGTCGAACACGTCGGCGCTGATCTTCGACGTGACATCGGCGAAGCGCGCGAGGAAGCGGTCGCCGAACGCGCCCTGCGGCACGAAGATGCGGCGCGCGCACGTGCAGCGCTGGCCCGCGGACAGGAATGCCGACTGGATCGTGTGATGCACGGCCGCGTCGATATCCTCGACCTCGCCGATCACGAGCGGATTGTTGCCGCCCATCTCGAGCGCGAGCACGATTTCCGGCCGGCCGCCGAACTGCCGGTGCAGCAGCGTGCCCGTATCCGAGCTGCCGGTGAAGAACAGCCCGTCGATCTGGCGATGGTTCGCGAGCGCGATGCCGGTGTCCTTCTCGCCCTGGACGAGGTTCAGCACGCCGTCGGGCAGGCCCGCTTCCTTCCATACTTCGACGGTGGCGCGCGCGACGCCCGGCGCGAGCTCGGACGGCTTGAACACCACGGTATTGCCCGCGATCAGCGCCGGCACGATGTGGCCGTTCGGCAAGTGGCCGGGGAAGTTGTACGGGCCGAACACCGCGACGACGCCGTGCGGCCGATGACGCAGCACCGCAATGCCGTCGGCCATGTCCTGGCGCTTTTCGCCCGTGCGTTCCTGGTACGCCTGAATCGAGATCCCGACCTTCGCGGCCATCGCCGCGACTTCGGTGCGCGCTTCCCACAGCGGCTTGCCGGTCTCGCGGCCGATCGCCGTGGCGATCGCTTCCTTGCGCTCGGTCAGCAGCTCGGCGAAGCGCTTGACGATCGCGCAGCGCGCGTCGAAATCGAGCGCCGACCAGCTCGCGAATGCGCGGCGTGCGCTCGCGACCGCACGGTCGACGTCGGCCGCCGATGCGCTCGCGCCCTGCCATGCGATTTCGTCGGTGCCCGGATTGCGCGACGCGAAGACATGGCCCGACCCAGCGACCCAGGCGCCGTCGATAAAGAGTTCCGTCATGATTCGTTATCCCTGTTTGACTTTGAGCGGCAGCACGCGGACCGGATCGCCCGCCTTCACGCCGAGCGCGGCGGCATCGTCGGCCGACAGCATGAACGTGCCATTCTCGACGACGCCCGGCGCCACGCCCACGCGGAAATCGCCCAGCGACGTATTCGACACGAGCGACTTCGGCGCCTGACCGTCACACGCGTCGGGCGTGCCGATCGTGACCGGCACGACGACGCTCTCGCGCACCGTGCGCAGGTCGTTGATATGGCATTCGACCACCGGGCCCGCGTCGAAGATGTCGACGTGGTTCTGGTAGCGCAGCCCCTCCGCTTCGAGCATCTTGCGTGCGGGCAGCGTGTCGCGATGCGTGAGGCCGACGCAGTCCTGTGCGTGCTGCGGCAGCAGGTCGACGTACACCGGATAGCGCGGCATCAGCTCCGCGAGGAACGACTTGCGGCCGTGCGAGCTGAGGTAGTCGGCGGCATTGAAGTCGATCTGGTAGAAATGCGAGCCGACCGCACACCAGAACGGCGAGGTGCCGTCCTCGTCGAAATGGCCGCGCAGCTCCGCGCAGATGCGCTCCGGAAAACGCTCGCGGAATTGCGCGATGAACATGAAGCGCGAGCGCGACAGCAGGCCGCCGACGCCGCCCGTGCGATAGCGCGGGCTCAGGAACAGCGAGCAGACTTCCGCATACCCGGTCAGGTCGTGCGAGATGTTCAGCGCCGACATCCTCGTCCACACGCCGAGCTCCTGGCTCGCATGGACGACCGTGCTGACGCGGTAGTTGTAGAACGGCTGTTCGAGACCGACCTGCGACTCGATTCCGCAGACGCCCGCGATATCGCCCGTGCTCGAATCCTCCATCACGAAGAAGTAGCCGGCCTCGGCGGGCGCGGCCTGCCCCTCGAGCGTGCGGCGCGTGCGTTCGATGCGCGCGGCGAGCGCGTCGCGGTCGGGCTTGAACGTGGTCAGCCCCGGACCGGTTTCCTGCGCGAGCGACACGAGCGCATCGACGTCACCCGTTTGTACGACCCGAACGACGATCATGCTGCGTCTCCCTTCGATTCTTCGTCGTCGCGCTGGTGCAGCGGCACGCAACGCACGACATCGCCATCCTTCACGTTGAGCGCGGCGCGCACGTCGCCGGCGAGCGGCGCGCCGGCGAACGCATCGCCCGGCAGATCCGCGAGCACGCAGCGGAACGTTTCGCCGCTGCCGCTCGACACCATGTAGGCGACATCGCCCTGCTGGTGCGCCGCTTCGCGCACGACGCGCTCGGCGCCATGCCGCACGCAGGCGGTGCGATCGATCTGGGCGGTCAGCACCGGGCCCGCGTCGAAGATGTCTACGAAACGGTCCGGCTCGAAGCCTTCCTCGAGATGGATGTCATAGGCGAGCAGCGCAGTCGCGTTCGGCTCGCCCAGCACGCGCTGCGCCGCTTCCGGCAGCAGCGGCACATACAGCGGATAGGCCGGCATCACTTCCGCGATGAACGTCCGGCTGCGGCCGCCCGACGCGATATCGACGTCGACGAAGTCGCGGCCGAAGAACTTGCGGCCCACCGCTTCCCAGAACGGCGACGCGCCGTTCTCGTCGGTCACGCCGAGCAGCAGCGTGAACACCTCGGGCGTGAAGCGGCGGCGGTTCGCGGCGATGTACATCATCCGTGCACGCGAGATCAGGTGCGCGGCCGCGTCGCCGCGCAGCGACGGATCGACGTAGAAGCCCGCGAGCCGGCTCTTGCCGGTCAGCTCGTGCGACATCGTCAGCGCGTGGATCTTGCGGTTCACATGCAGCTCGCGCGACGCGTGAATCAGCGCGTCGTTGCGAAACGCATAGAACGGCTCGGCGTAGCCGGCCGACGCCACCACGCTGGCGGTGCCGAGCAGCTTGCCGGTCGCGCTGTCCTCGAGCACGAAGAGATAGAACTCCTCGCCGGGGAAGTCGACATCCGCGCGAAACGAATCTTCCGAAAGCGCGACACGCGCCTCGAGCGCTGCGCGATCGTGCGGCAGCGAGTGCAGGACCGGTTGCGCGGTGCGCGCCATGTGCGCGAGCGCATCGAGATCCGTGAGTTTGCCGGGGCGAACAAATAGCATCGTCGTTCCTGTCTGCGATGGACGCGCGGCTCAGCGCGCGGTGGCTTCCTGCGCGGCGACCACCTGCTCGACCGCCTTTTCGAAGCGGGCGAGGCCTTCGTCGAGCACGTCGAACGGGATCACGAGCGACGGCACGAAGCGCAGCACGTTCGGGCCGGCGATCAGCATGATCACGCCGTGCTCGGCGGCCGCGTTGACGAAATCCTTCGCGCGGCCGCTGAATGCGTCGACGAGTTCCGCGCCGATCAGGAGACCCTTGCCGCGCACTGCCTTGAAGATGCCGAAGCGCGCATTGATGCGTTCGAGCGCGCCGCGCAGGCGGGTGCTGCGCTCGTGGACACCCTGCAGCAGTTCGGGATCGCTGATCAGTTCGACGACCTTGTCGGCGACGGCCGACGCGAGCGGGTTGCCGCCGTAGGTCGTGCCATGCACGCCGACCTTGAAGTGCGCGGCCAGCTCCTTCGTCGTCAGCATCGCGCCGATCGGGAAACCGTTGCCGAGCGCCTTCGCGGTCGTCAGGATGTCCGGCGTCACGCCAGTGTCCATGTACGCATAGAAGTGA
>NZ_JAHACR010000328.1 GCF_018375725.1 Burkholderia sp.
CCTCGCACGGCGAAACTGGGCGCAGGCGCCGCAGCGCGCTCCGGCTGCTCGGCCACCCCGCCCGCGGACGGCTCGGCCGCCGCCTTCGTTTCACCACGCGCCGCCGCGGCACGCTCCTTGCGCTCGGGCGAACGCAAATCGAGCGCTTCCTGGATACCTTTTACGCCCGGCACGATTTCCGGCTCCACGTGCTTGGCTGCGCGCGCACTTTTCGAGCGCTTCGGCTTCGCGGACAGCAACGGCGCGGCCGCCATCACCTCGTCGAGCGCCTTCTTCGCCGCGGCCTGCTCGGCCGCACGGCGGCTCGCCCCGGAACCGGACACCTTGATGTCCAGCTTCGGCACCGAGCATTCGACTTCGAACTGTTGATTGTGCGCCGCACCATGCGTTGCGACGACGGTATAGGCCGGCAGTGCGATCTTGTGGCCCTGCAGGTACTCCTGCAGCAGCGTCTTTGCGTCCTTGCCGAGCGTGAGCGGATCGATATGGTCGAGAATCGGCACGTACAGGCGTTTGATGACGCCCTGCGCGGCATCGAAGCCGCCGTCGAGGAACACGGCGCCAATGATCGCCTCGAACGCATCGGCGAGAATCGACGGGCGCCGGAAACCGCCGCTGCGCAGTTCGCCCTCGCCCAGGCGCAAGCCGTCGGAAATATTCAGGGCCTGGGCAATTTCGTACAGCGATTGCTGCTTGACGAGATTGGCCCGCACCCGCGACAGATCGCCTTCGTCCAGCTTGCCGAAGCGCTGAAACAAAAGGGCGGCCACCGCGCAATTGAGAACGGAATCGCCAAGAAACTCGAGCCGCTCGTTATGCGTGGCACTGTGACTGCGATGAGTCAAAGCCTGGCGCAGCAATTCCGCATTGCGAAATTCATAGCGCAGCCGGCTTTCCAACTGAGATAGGGGCATGTGCAGGAGTATAACGCGGGCGCCGGTATCGTCGAAACGACGCGGCCGGCCCCGAAAAGGCGTGACGAAGCGGTGTTACCGCCGGTTATTAAAATCGTTCTGCAATACGCGGCGCGGCCCGTGCACCCCGTATTGCGTGTGAATCGATCGCGATCAGTTGAAGGAACCGATGCGCTTCAGGTCGCCGAAGTTCATCCAGATGAAGAACGCGCGGCCGACAATGTTCTGATCCGGCACGAAACCCCAGTAGCGGCTGTCCGCGCTGTTGTCGCGGTTGTCGCCCATCATGAAGTAGTGGCCCGGCGGCACCTTGCAGATCACGCCGCGGCTGTTGTACGTGCAGTTGTCGCGATACGGATAGTCGTATGCGCCCATCACGAACGGCGGCACGGCAGGATTGTTGAGGATCGCGTTCTTGCGGCCGTCGAGCGATTCCTCGAACTGCTTTGCGTAGTTCTGACGTTCTTCATCGAAGTAGTCGGGCAGCGCCGTCTCGGCCACCGGCTTGCCGTTGATCGTCAGCTGCTTGTCCTGGTACGCGACCGTGTCGCCCGGCAGGCCGATCACGCGCTTGATGTAGTCGACCGATTCGTCCTTCGGATAGCGGAACACGACGACGTCGCCGCGCTCGAGCGGACGGCCCTGCGTGAGCCTGGTGTTCGTGACCGGCATGCGCAGGCCGTAGTCGAACTTGTTCACGAGGATGAAATCGCCGACGAGCAGCGTCGGCACCATCGAGCCCGACGGGATCTTGAACGGCTCGACGACGAACGAACGCACGACGAACACGGCGAGGATCACCGGGAAAAAGCTTGCCGTGTACTCGAGCCACCACGGCTGGCGCAGCTTCTCGTCGCGCAGCTTCGAACGGGTCTGCGTCGCGTTCTCGTCGGCGAACCGCTTGTCGATGCGCGACTGCTGACGGTCGAACGCCTCGACCGCCGCATCCGCCGCCCGCCGGCGCTGCGGCAGGAACACCATCTTGTCGGCAACCCACGCCACGCCCGTCAAACCGACGAGCACAAAAAGAATCAGCGCAAAATTCATAAAAGGATCAGTCCTGTTATTTGTCTTCGACTCGCAAGATCGCCAGGAACGCTTCCTGCGGGATCTCGACCGAACCGACCTGCTTCATGCGTTTCTTGCCTTCCTTCTGCTTCTCGAGCAGTTTCTTCTTTCGCGTGATGTCGCCGCCGTAACACTTGGCGAGCACGTTCTTGCGCAGCGCCTTGATGTTCTCGCGCGCGATGATGTGCGCGCCGATCGCGGCCTGGATCGCCACGTCGTACATCTGGCGCGGGATGATCTCGCGCATCTTCGCGGCAACTTCGCGGCCGCGGTACTGCGACTGCGAGCGGTGCACGATGATCGACAGCTCATCGACCTTGTCGCCGTTGATCAGCATGTCGACCTTCACGACGTCCGACGAGCGGTACTCCTTGAACTCGTAGTCCATCGACGCGTAGCCGCGCGACACCGATTTCAGACGATCGAAGAAGTCGAGCACGATCTCCGCCATCGGGATTTCGTACGTGAGTTGCACCTGCCGGCCGTGGTACTGCATGTTGATCTGCGTACCGCGCTTTTGCGTGCACAGCGTGATGACCGAGCCGACGTAATCCTGCGGCATGTACAGGTTCACGGTGACGATCGGCTCGCGGATTTCCGCGATCCGCGCCGGCTCCGGCATCTTCGCCGGGTTCTCGACCATGATCGTCGAACCGTCGCTCTGCACGACCTCATAGACCACGGTCGGCGCGGTCGTGATGAGATCCATGTCGAATTCGCGCTCGAGCCGTTCCTGCACGATTTCCATGTGCAGCAGGCCGAGGAAGCCGCAACGGAAGCCGAAGCCGAGCGCCTGCGACACTTCCGGCTCGTACTGCAGCGACGCATCGTTGAGCTTCAGCTTCTCGAGCGACTCGCGCAGCGCGTCGTACTGGTTCGCCTCGACCGGATACAGGCCCGCGAACACCTGCGGCTTCACTTCCTTGAAGCCCGGCAGCGGCTCGGGCGCCGACTTGGTCGCGTGCGTGACGGTGTCGCCGACCTTCGCGGCCGTCAGTTCCTTGATGCCGGCGATGATGAAGCCCACCTGCCCCGCCGACAGCGATTCGAGATTGCGCGACTTCGGCGTAAACACGCCGATGTGCTCGACCGGATACTGCGCGCCGGTCGCCATCAGCTTGATCTTCTCCTTCGGACGCAGCGTGCCGTTGACGATGCGCACGAGCATCACGACGCCGACGTAGTTGTCGAACCAGGAGTCGATGATGAGCGCCTGCAGCGGCGCGTCCGGATCGCCCTTCGGCGGCGGCACCTTGGCGATCAGCGCCTCGAGCACGTCCTCGACGCCGAGACCCGTTTTCGCGCTGCAGCGCGTCGCGTCGGTCGCGTCGATGCCGATCACGTCCTCGATCTCCTCGATCGCGTTCTCGGGATTCGCGGCCGGCAGGTCGATCTTGTTCAGCACCGGCACGACCTCGACGCCCAGCTCGATCGCCGTGTAGCAGTTGGCGACCGTCTGCGCCTCGACGCCCTGGCTGGCATCGACGACGAGCAGCGCGCCCTCGCATGCGGACAGCGAGCGGCTCACTTCGTATGAGAAGTCGACGTGCCCAGGCGTATCGATCAGGTTCAGGTTGTACACCTTGCCGTCGCGCGCACGATACGAGAGCGCGGCGGTCTGCGCCTTGATCGTGATGCCACGCTCGCGCTCGAGATCCATCGAGTCGAGCACCTGTGCTTCCATTTCACGGTCGGACAGGCCGCCGCATACCTGGATGATGCGATCCGCGAGCGTCGACTTGCCATGGTCGATGTGCGCGATGATCGAGAAATTGCGAATATGATCCATTCAGTGCCGATCAAGCGAAAAAGGCGCGCTCGACGACCGCGGAGCACGCCTTGTAAGTCGGTGAAAAAACAGCCTATTTTAGCCGAAAAGCCCCTCTCGGGGCGGCATTTTGCCGTCGGGCTCGTCCGGGCCCCGACGCCGCGACGCCAGCGCACGCCGAACGCGCGCCTCGTCGAAGCGATGGCGGCACACTTCCGTCCCGTCCAGCAGCAGCACGGGGACGTCCTCGTCATAGCGCGCGACGAGCGCTTCGTGTGCATCGATGTCGATGTATTCCACCGCCACATCGAACGCGGCCGCGACCGGCGCCAGTGCGTCACGCATGTCGTCGCACAGGTGGCACCAGCCGCGGCCGTAGAGCGTAAACATGGCGTGCGCGTTATTTCTGGCGCGGGCGCAACGGGATGAACTGCGTGTTGTCGCCGCGCCGCACCAGCACGGCAACCGCCTTCTGCGGATCGAGCTGCGCGGTCACTTCCGCGAACTGCTTCGCGCTCGTGATATCCGTGTCGCCGACCCGCAGAACGATGTCGCCGCGCTGCAGCCCCGCACGCGCAGCCGGACCCTCGACGCCGTCGACCTGCACGCCATTGC
>NZ_JAHACR010000329.1 GCF_018375725.1 Burkholderia sp.
CTCCTCCTTGCCGCCCACGGCGGCCTATGACCGGTTTGGCGTCGGCGTCCAGGGTGTCTGCGCCGCGATCGACCGCTTCGATGCGATGTGCCGCTCGCTGTCCTTTGCCGGCCCGCGGCGCGGCGCGCAGATGGCGGTGCTGCGCTGCGATCATCCCGATGTCGTTGCGTTCGTCGAAGCCAAGCGCGGGCGCCGCTGGCTGACGACCTTCAACCTGTCGGTCGGCGTGACGGATGCGTTCATGGAAGCCGTTGCGCACGATCTGCCGTGGACGGTCCGCCACCGCGTGCCGCCCGCCTCGCCCGGCGTTGCGCAGATGGCGCTGGCCGACGGCAGTTGGGCGTATGCGACATTGCCGGCGCGCGCGCTCTGGCATGCGATCGTCAATGAAGCGCGTGACAGTTCCGAACCCGGGCTGCTCTTTCTCGATACGATCAATGCCGCCAACCCGCAGCGGATGCACGAACGCATCGACGCAACCAATCCATGCGGCGAGCAGCCGTTGCCGCCATACGGCAGTTGCGTGCTCGGGCCGATCAACCTGTCGCGACTGGTGCGGCATCCGTTCGGCATCGACGGCGAGCCGCACTTCGATTTCGCGGCGCTCGCCGACGCGGTGTGCGTGCAGGTGCGCATGCTCGACAACGTGCTCGACCTGACCGCGTGGCCGCTTGCCGCCCATGCGCGCGAGGCACACGCGAAGCGGCGCATCGGTGTCGGCGTGACGGGACTCGCCGACGCGCTCGCGATGATGCGCCTGCGCTATGACGGCGCCGGCGCGCGCGTGGTGGCGCGCGAGATTGCGTTGACGATGCGTCAGCACGCGCTGTCCGCGTCGGCCTGTCTCGCCGCCGAGCGCGGCGCATTTCCGGCGTTCGATCCGGCCGACTATCTCGACGGCACTGCGCATCGCGCACCGTTGCCGATGGCAGTGCGCGATGCGATCTCGCGCCACGGACTGCGCAACAGTCACCTGCTGTCGTTCGCGCCGGCGGGCAGCGTCAGCCTCGCGTTCGGCGACAACTGCTCGAACGGCATCGAGCCCGCGATCGACTGGGTGCAACACCGCCACGTGCGAACCGGTGACGGCCGTATCCACACCTTTCGCGCGGAGAACCACGCATATCGGCTGTTTCGCCAGCTGCACGGCGAGCGCGTGCCGCTGCCGGGCTATTTCCTGAAGGCATCCGATGTCGCGCCGACCGATCATGTGGCCATGCTTGCGGCGCTGCAACCCTGTGTCGATGCCGCGATATCGAAGACTGTCATGATCGATCGTCATTGTCCGCTCTCGCAGGTCGATTCGCTGTTCTTCGCGGCATGGCGCGAACGCCTGAAAGGCATCACGGTCTTTCGGCCCGATCCGACGCTTGATGCCGTGGTCGTCGGCGAGCTGTCCGCGCGGGCAGAAACGATGGCCTGCGTCGCCTGCTGAATGAGCGGGCGATCCGGGATCGATTCCCATGTGTGCAGTGCGCATCGCGCGCGATGCGGCTTGGCCGAGTGTGCAGGCACGCGCTCATGCGGACTTTTAAAACCGATGAATGCCGAGTATCCTAAAAAAAGCAAACCCGACCGGACACGATCCGATGCGCGGTGACGCATGACGCGTCATGCCGGGCCCGTCACGCATGCTGCGCAGATGGTCGCGGTGCCGCACGCATGCTGGCCGCGCGATTTCACGCCCCCTTCATTCGTCAGGAGAACTGGTGAGCCGCCTCGTCGTCGTCTCGAATCGCATTGCCGACCCTCGTAAAGCCGCTGCAGGCGGTCTCGCCGTTGCGGTCAAGGATAGCTTGCAGGAGACGGGCGGCGTGTGGTTCGGCTGGAGCGGCCGGTTGCGCGGCGCCGACGAAAATGGGCCGGGGCGTGGTGGCGAAGTGCAGATTCAGAACGTCGGCGGCATTCAACTCGCGACGATCGATCTCGATCCGCAAGACTACGACGCGTATTACCTCGGTTATTCGAACAACGTGCTGTGGCCGGTATTTCACTACCGGCTCGATCTCGCGCAATTCGACCGGCGCTTCGCGGACGGTTATCGCCGCGTCAACCAGCTGTTCGCGCGCAAGCTGGGCACGCTGCTGCGTCCCGACGACATCGTCTGGGTGCACGACTACCAACTCATTCCGCTCGCCGCCGAACTGCGCGCGATGGGCTGCGCGAATCCGATCGGCTTCTTCCTGCATATTCCGATGCCGGCGCCGCCGATCATGGCGGCCATCCCCGAACACGAGTGGCTCATGCGTTCGCTGTTTGCGTACGACCTCGTCGGCTTTCAGACCGAGGCGGATCTGCTGCATTTCGAGCAATACGTCGAGGCGGAAGGCGGCGCGGCGCGTCAGGCGAAAGGCCGCTTGCATGCGTTCGGCCGCACGCTGTCCGCAGGCGCGTTTCCGATCGGCATCGACGTCGGCGAATTCGAGGCGCTTGCGGGCGATCGCGACGGCATCGACATGTTCGACCGGATGCGCGACGAGTATTCGCGTCGACAGTTGCTCGTGGGCGTCGACCGGCTCGACTATACGAAAGGCCTGCCGCAACGCGTGCAGGCATTCCGGCAACTGCTCGAACAGTACCCGGAGAATCACAACCGCGCGACGCTGATCCAGATCGCCGCGCCGAGCCGGGAGAATCTCGGCGCATATGACGATCTGCGGCGCGAGATGGACAGCCTGTGCGGTGCAATCAATGGCGACTACGGCGAACTCGAATGGATGCCGATCCGCTACATCCATCGCACCGTCGCGCGCCGGCGTCTGCCGGGCCTGTATCGCGCCAGCCGCGTCGCGCTCGTCACGCCGCTGCGCGACGGGATGAACCTCGTCGCGAAAGAATTCCTCGCCGCACAGGACGCGAGCGATCCGGGTGTGCTGGTGCTCTCCCGCTTTGCGGGCGCCGCGGAACAGTTGAAAGAGGCGCTACTCGTCAATCCGTACGATACGCAAGGCACCGCGCAGGCGATCCAGCGCGCGCTCACGATGCCGCTCGACGAGCGGCGTCAACGGCATGCGGCGCTGATGGCGAGCGTGCGCAAGTACGATGTCCACTGGTGGCGCTCGCGCTTTCTCGAAGCGCTCGCCGAGGCGTCCGAGGCCGCGGCTGCGGCGCATCCGTAGTCTCTTCGGTTCAGCGCGACTGGAACGTTGACGGCGGACGTCCCACGCCCCGCGACCGTTCGATTCCGGTGATCAGGATGCCCGACGCACCATCGGCCGCGTCGTGGCATGGAGGACTGCCGCCATGCGCCGTGTTTCAGCGATCGTCGCGTTTACGCCGCGTGCTGTACGTCACGCAGTCGTGCACGCCGGCGGTCTTGCTGTATGGCGTATCGGACACCGCTGCGCTTTCTGTCTTCTTGCCAGATGATTCCTCATTGGATTGCGTCGCGTCCGGTGTCGCGATCAAGGCTTCCAGCTCGTCGTGTTCGAGCACTTCGCATTGCAGCAGCCGCTTCGCGATCCGTTCCAGCGCGTCGCGGCGCTCGCCGAGTGTCGCGGCGACGCGCGCATGCGCGTCCGACAGCAGTGCGCGCACTTCGTCGTCGATCATCTGCGCGGTGTGCTCGCTGCAATGGTTTTCCGCAGGCCAGCCAGCAGGCACGCCAGGCCTGGGCGCACCATCGTCGAATGTCGCGAGGCCGATCGTCTCGCTCATCCCGTATTGCATGACCATGTGACGCGTCATCGCCGTCGCCCGTTCGAGATCGTTCTGCGCGCCGGTCGAGACATCGCCGAACACGAGTTCCTCGGCGACGCGCCCGCCCAGCAGCGCATCGAGCCGGTCGAGCAGTTCGCTCTTGCGCAGCACGTAACGATCCTCGGTCGGCACCTGCTGCGTATAGCCGAGCGCCGCGACGCCGCGCGGAATGATCGACACCTTTTTCACCGGATCGCAATGCGCGCGGCTTTGCGCGACGAGTGCATGCCCGGCCTCGTGATACGCGATCGTCACTTTTTCCTGCTCGTTCATCACCCGGCTCTTGCGTTCCATGCCGGTCATCGCGCGATCGATCGCTTCGTCGAAATCGCTCATCTCGATCGCCGGCCTGCCGAGTTCGGCCGCATGCAGCGCGGCCTCGTTGACGACGTTCGCGAGATCCGCGCCGACGAATCCCGGCGTGCGCGAGGCCAGTTCGGCGAGGTCGACGCCGGGCGCGAGCTTCACGCGCTTCACGTGGACACCGAGGATCTGCTTGCGGCCGATCAGGTCCGGCCGGTCGATCGCGATGTGGCGGTCGAAGCGGCCCGGGCGCAGCAACGCCGGATCGAGAATCTCCGGCCGGTTGGTGGCCGCCATGATGATGACGCCGGAATTGGCCTGGAAGCCGTCCATCTCGACGAGCAGCTGATTGAGT
>NZ_JAHACR010000330.1 GCF_018375725.1 Burkholderia sp.
CGGCGCACCAGCGTATGCGCCACGTCGTTCCAGTCGGCGGCGGCCTCGAGGCTCGCCATGTCGACAGTTTCCAGTCCGGCATAGCCGCACGGGTTGATCGCGAGAAACGGGCGCAAATCCATCTTCACGTTCAGGCTCAGGCCGTGATAGCTGCAGCCGTTGCGGATTTTCAGGCCGAGCGCCGCGATCTTCGCGCCCTCGTGCGGGCCGGATTCGACGTAGATCCCCGGCGCGCCCGCCTTGCGGACCGATCCGAGATTATACGCCGCGAGGGTTTCGATCACGGCCTCCTCGATCCGGGTCACCAGCGTGCGAACCATCAGCTTGCGGCGGCGCAGGTCGAGCAGCAGGTAGACGACGATCTGGCCGGGGCCGTGATAGGTGATTTGCCCGCCGCGGTCGACCTTGACGAGCGGAATGCGGCTGTCGGCGACCAGCAGGTGGGCCGGGTCGCCGGCCTGCCCGAGCGTATAGACGGGCGGATGCTCGACCACCCAGATCTCGTCGCCGGTGTCGGCGGTGCGCGCCTCGGTGAACGCACGCATCGCGTCGAAGCTCGCGTCGTACGGCTCGACGCCCCGCCATCGCACGGTAACCGGTTGGGCCGCAATCGGCTGGGCCGCAACCGGCTGGGCCGCGGCGGGCGAATCGGGAACGGCAGCAGGCGTAGACAGCGTAGACACGATGAAAACCGGCGAGACGGACATGGGCGGTAGTTTACCGAAAACCCATGCGTCTCGCCGGTCACTGAAAGGGGCGGATCGCCGTGCTCCGCGTCCGTCGTGCTCCGCGGTTCAGACGGTGCGCCAGCCGTCGCGAAGCAGCGACGCGAACCGTTCGCGCAGCCGCGCCAGGCCAGAAAGCGCGACCTGCTTCGCCGGCCGTGCGACCGAGAACGCGACGCATGCGCTCTGCCCGCCTTCGGCGCTCAGCCACAGCCGCTCGCCGCGCCGCAGCCGCAATGTCTCGCCGTCCAGCAGGAAGTAGTCGTCGACGTCGTTGCTGCGCGTCGCCCAGACCGGCCCGCACTGGACGCTCAGACGCGTGCTGCGTTGCACCTTCATCGGCACGGTTTCGCCGGGGGGAATTTCGAACGTGATGCTTGAAGATATTTCTTGCATGATCCGCTCCGCCAAAAATGCTTCGATGGCTACAATCCTAGTCGTCCGCATGCGTCTGACCAAACGACCAATTTTCACGTCGATGTGAGGAAAATTAGCCAATGGACCTCCGTCAGCTTCCCGCGCTGAACGCGATCCGCGCGTTCGAGGCCGCCGCCCGCCACGAGAATTTCTCGCGTGCCGCGGACGAGCTGTTCGTCACGCACGGCGCCGTCAGCCATCAGGTGCGCGCACTTGAAGACGAACTCGGTGTGCCGCTGTTCGTGCGCAAAGGCAAACGGCTGTGCCTGACCGGCGCCGGTGCGCGCTATGCGCAACAAGTCCGCACCGCGCTGATGATGCTCGCCGATGCGACGCGCGACGTCCGTGCGAGCGACCGCGACCGGCGGCTCGTGATCTCCATGCTGTCGTCGTTCGCGGCGCGCTGGGTGACGCCGCGCATCGGCTCGTTCATCGAGCGGCATCCGGAGATCGACGTCGAGCTGCAATCGACGAACGGCCTCACCGATTTCGCGCGCGACGACGTCGACCTCGCGATCCGCTTCGGCTTCGGCGTCTATCCGGGGCTGCATGTGGAACTGCTGCTCGACGAGGTGTTTTTCCCGGCGTGCGCGCCGACGCTGAACGGCGGCAAGCTGCCGCAAACGCCCGCCGACCTCGTCCACTACAACCTGCTGCGGTCGGACGACGAGCTGTGGCGGCCGTGGTTCGACGCAGCCGGTCTCGACACGCTGACGGAGCCGAAGCGCGGCGTCCTGTACCAGGATTCGTCGAACCTGCTTCAGGCGGCGATCGACGGCCAGGGCATCGCGCTCGTGCGCCGCTCGCTGGCGATCCACGAGCTGCGGCAAGGACGCCTCGTTCGCCTGTTCGACATCGACGGGCCGAGCCCGTGGAATTACTACTTCGTGTGTCCGCCGCCGCTGGTGAATGCGCCGCGGGTGCAGGCGTTCAGGACGTGGCTGCGGCAGGAGGTCGCGCGGTTCAAGCTGCTGTGCGACGAACTGGACGCGCGTCGCGCGGCGGGCAAGGCCGCCGCGCAAGCGCAGGAGGAAGGATAAAGGCGGGGATCAGAGCACGACCTTGACCATCGGATGGCCGGTCAGTGCGCGGTAGATTTCGTCGAGCTGCTCCTGGCTCGTCGCGCGCACGGTGATCGTGAGGCCGGTGTAGTTGCCGCCGCTCGACGCGCGCTCCTCGATCTTCTCGAGGTCGATCTCCTTGTCATGGACGCTGACGACCTTGAAGATCGTGTCCTTGAACTCGGGATGCGCCTTGCCCATGATCTTGATCGGGAAATCGCACGGGAACTCCAGCAGCGATTCCTTCCGGGTATCGATCGCGCCGGTCAATTCGACAGTTTTGGACGGTTCGCTCATGATTTTCTCCGGGTTGGGTCTACGTTTTCAAATTCGCGCGCTTTCGCGCGCTGATACGCCGCGTACAGCGCTTCGAACACCGGGCCGGGCTTGCCGCCCTGCACCGGCAGATCGTCCAGCTGCGTCACGGGCAGCACTTCCTTGGTCGCCGACGTAATCATGATCTCGTCCGCCGCGCGCAGTTCGGCCTCGCTGATGTCGCGCGCAACGAACGGGATCCCGCATTCGCCGGCCAGTTCCTCGAGCAGCGCATAGCGGATCCCCTCGAGGATCCTGTTGCTGCGAGGCGGCGCCAGCAGCTCGCCGTTCTTCACGATCCACACGTTCGACGACGAGCCTTCGGTCAGGTAGCCGTCGCGCAGCTGCAGCGTCTCGAACGCGTCGTGCTCGACCGCATACTGCGCCATCAGCACGTTGCCGAGCAGCGACACCGACTTGATATCGCAATGCAGCCAGCGGCGGTCCTCGGCCGTCACGCACCGCACGCCCCGCGCCCGCTCCTCGGCGGACGGCACGCGCAGCGGGCTCGTCATCATGAACACGGTCGGCGCGATGCCGGCCGGGAACGCATGGCCGCGCTTCGCGACGCCGCGCGTCACCTGGATGTAGACGAGCGCGTCGCCGCCGCCGAGCCCTGCCGCGTTCGCGTCGACGAGCCGTGCGATCAGCGCGCGCCAGCCCGCCTCATCATGCGGATTGGCAATGCCGATCTTCTTCAGGCTGCGGTCGAGCCGCTCGAGATGCTGCGCGATCCGGAACGGCACGTGCGCGCCCGCATGCGCGTAGACGGGGACGACCTCATACACGCCGTCGCCGAAGATGAATCCGCGGTCGAGCACCGGAATGCGCGCTTCCGACAGCGGCGTCATCGCGGCCTGCGACGAGACGTTCAGGTAGACGATCGGTTCGAAATCGGCTTGGCTCATTGCTTGCACAAATGGTGATGAAGTCGTCGATTCAAAGGGCTCGAACAGCTTACTTTTTCTTGCTGAACATCAGCAGGATCGAATCCCAGATACGGCCGAAGATACCCGCTTCCGGCACCGCCTGCAGCGCGACGACCGGGAATTCCGACAGCGTCTTGCCGTCGGCGACGATCTTCACGGTGCCGACCTGCTGGCCTTCGGCGAGCGGCGCGATCAGCGGTGCGTTCAGTGCGACTTCCGGCTTCACCTTCTCGCCGAGGCCGCGCGGCACGGTCGCCCACTGGTCGCCCTTCACGCCGACCTGCACGGTGTTGCTCTTGCCCTTGTAGATGCGCGGCGTCTCGATCGCCTGGCCGCCCTTGAACAGGCGCACCGCATCGAACGCGCTGTAGCCGTAGTTCAGCATCTTCATGCTGTCCTGCACGCGATCGCTTTCCTTCGTCTCGCCCATCATCACCGACACGAGGCGGCGCTGCGCGTCCGCCGAGCCCGGCATCGCCCGCTTCGCCGACGAGATCAGGCAGTAGCCCGCCGCCTGCGTGTGGCCGGTCTTCAGGCCGTCGACGCTCGGGTCGAGCCACAGCAGACGGTTGCGGTTCGGCTGGCGGATGTTGTTGTACTTGAATTCCTTCTCCGAGAAGATGCTGTAGTACTGCGGAAAATCGCGGATCAGGTGCGCCGCCAGCGTCGCGAGGTCGCCGGCCGTCGTGTAGTGGTTCGGGTCGGGCATGCCGTTCACGTCGGCGAAGTGCGTGCCCTTCATGCCGAGGCGCGCGGCCTCGTCGTTCATCAGGTTGACGAATTGTCCCTCGCTTCCGCCGACCAGCTCGGCGAGCGCGATCGCCGCGTCGTTGCCCGACTGGATGATCATCCCGTAGACGAGGTCGTGCACCGACACCGGCTTGCTCGCCTCGATGAACATGCG
>NZ_JAHACR010000331.1 GCF_018375725.1 Burkholderia sp.
GGTCCGTTCATTCGGCTTTCCGATGGGGCCGTTCCAGGTCGTCGATCTCGCCGGCGGCGACATCGGCTGGGCAACCCGCAAGCGCCGCGCGCCGACGCGCGATCCGCGTGCGCGCTACGTCGAGATTTCCGACCGGCTGTGCGAGCGCGGCTGGTTCGGCCAGAAGACCGGGCGCGGCTATTACCTGTATCCGGACGGTGCGCGAGTCGGTACGCCGGATCCGGAAGTCGAGGCGATCGTCGATGCGGAACGCGCACGCAAGGGCGTCGCGCCGCGCGCGTTCACCGACGACGAGATCATGCGCCGCTATCTGGCCGCGATGGTCAACGAAGGAGCGAACGTCGTGCACGAGAAGATCGCGCTGCGCCCGCTCGACGTCGACGCGGTGTTCCTGCACGGCTACGGCTTCCCGCGTCATCACGGCGGTCCCATGCATTACGCGGATACGGTCGGCCTTGCGAACGTGCTGGCGGACATCCGCACCTTCGCGAAGGAGGATCCGCTGTTCTGGAAGCCTTCGCCGCTGATCGTCGAACTCGTCGCGCGCGGCGCGGATTTCGCGAGCCTGAACCGCCTCGACTGAACGTCAACCGAATTCGATACGGAACCCCGATGGATCTCAATTTCACACCCGAAGAGGAAGCATTCCGCACCGACGTGCAGCGCTTCCTGAAGGAACATCTGCCCGAGCGCCTCGCGCGCAAGGTGAAGGGCGCCCTGCATCTGACGCGCGACGACATGCGCGAATGGCACGCGATCCTCAACGCGCGCGGCTGGCTCGCGAGCCACTGGCCGCGCGAATATGGCGGCCCCGGCTGGAGCGTCGCGCAGAAATTCCTGTTCGACAACGAATGCGCGCTGGCCGGCGCGCCGCGCATCGTGCCGTTCGGCGTGAACATGCTCGGCCCGGTGCTGATCAAGTACGGCAGCGAAGCGCAGAAGCGCCACTGGCTGCCGCGCATCCTCGACGGCACCGACTGGTGGTGTCAGGGCTACTCGGAGCCGGGCGCGGGCTCCGATCTCGCGGCGGTCAAGACGAGCGCCGTGCGCGACGGCGACCACTACGTCGTCAACGGGCAGAAGACGTGGACCACGCTCGGCCACTACGCGAACATGATCTTCTGCCTCGTGCGCACCGCGACCGACGTGCGCAAGCAGGAGGGCATCAGTTTCCTGCTGGTCGACATGAATGCGCCCGGCGTCGAAGTGCGCCCGATCGTCACGCTCGACGGCGAGCACGAAGTCAACGAGGTGTTTTTCACCGATGTGCGCGTGCCGGTCGAGAACCTCGTCGGTGAGGAGAACAAGGGCTGGACCTACGCGAAATACCTGCTGACGTACGAGCGCACGAACATCGCGGGCGTCGGCTTCTCGACGGCGGCGCTCGGCCGGCTGCGTACGGTTGCGGCGAAGCTGAGGAAGAACGGCAGGCCGCTCGCCGACGATCCGTTGTTCGCCGCGCGGCTCGCACGCGTCGAGATCGAGCTCGAGAACATGAAGACGACCAACCTGCGCGTGCTGGCCGCGGTCGCGGGCGGCGGCGCGCCGGGCGCGGAAAGCTCGATGCTGAAGATCCGCGGCACGCAGATCCGCCAGGAGATTGCGTCGCTGATGCGGCGCGCGATGGGACCGTACGCGCAGCCGTTCGTCGAGGAGGCGCTCGACGCCGGCTACGACGGCGAGCCGGTCGGGCCGGACGAAGCCGCGAGCGCGGCGCTCCAGTATTTCAACAACCGGAAGCTGTCGATCTTCGGCGGCTCGAACGAAATTCAGAAGAACATCATCGCGAAGATGATGCTCGGGCTGTAAGGATCTGCGATGGATTTCCAGCACACAGAAGACCGCCGGATGCTGGCGGATACGTTGAACCGGTTTATCGCCGAACAGTATGCGTTTCCGGTGCGCGACCGCATCGCGCAATCGGACGCGGGCTTCGACCGGACCATGTGGGAACGTTTCGCCGAGCTCGGCGCGATCGGCGCATTGTTCCCTGAAGCCGACGGCGGCTTCGGCGGCGCGGGTTTCGATATCGAGGTCGTGTTCGAGTGCCTCGGCCGCGGGCTCGTCGTCGAGCCGTTCCTCGGCGCATTGCTCGCGGGCCGCGCGTTGTCGCTGGCCGGCGGCGACGCGCATCGCGACAAGCTCGCCGCGCTGATCGACGGCAGCATGAGTGCCGCCTTCGCGCACGACGAGCCGGGCTCGCACTACGAATTGACGCACGTGCGCACGCGCGCCGAGCGGATGCCCGACGGGTGGGTGCTGACCGGTGCGAAGGGCGTCGTCGATCAGGCGGAGCAGGCGGGATGCTTCGTCGTCACCGCGCGCACGGCCGGTCACGACGACGATGAAGCGGGCATCGGTCTCTTCGTCGTGCCCGCGTCCGCGCCGGGCGTGTCGCTGCGCGGCTATCGCAAGATCGACGGCGGCCGCGCGGCCGACGTGCGTTTCGATCGCGTCGCGCTGCCGGCCGATGCCGCGCTCGACGTTCGGTGCATGGGCGGCGATGCCGGTCCCGGCGCCGGCGCGGCGCTGCTCGAACGTGTACTCGGCTACGGCCTGCTCGCGCTGTCGGCCGAAGCGCTCGGCGCGATGGACGTCGCGAAGGCGCACACGCTCGAATATCTGCGCACGCGCAAGCAGTTCGGCATGCCGATCGGCAGCTTCCAGGCGCTGCAGCACCGGATGGCCGACCTGCTGCTCGAGGTCGAGCAGGCGCGCTCCGCGGTGATCAATGCAGCCGCCCAGCTCGATGCGCCGCGCGTCGTGCGCGAACGCGCGCTGGCTGCCGCGAAAGTCAGCATCGGCCGGATCGGCACGCTCGTCGCGGAGGAAAGCATCCAGTTGCACGGCGGGATCGGCATGACGTGGGAATTGCCGCTGTCGCATTACGCGAAGCGCCTCGTGATGATCGATCACCAGCTCGGCGACGAGGATCATCACCTCGCGCGCTATATCGCGCTGTCGAAGCAGTGATACGGAGATGGAGGAGACAACGATGGACAACGCATTCCGTGCGCTGCCGCTGGCCGGCGTGAAGGTGCTCGATTTCTCGCGCGTGCTGGCCGGGCCGTGGTGCGCGATGGTGCTCGCGGATTTCGGTGCCGAGGTCATCAAGGTCGAACATCCCGCGCGCGGCGACGACACGCGCGACTGGGGCCTGCGGGTCGGCGACACGGAAACGACGTATTTCAACAGCGTGAACCGCAGCAAGCGCTCGATCTGCCTCGATCTGCAGACGGAGGACGGGCAGCGCCTCGCGCGCGAGCTGGCCGCGCAGGCCGACGTCGTGATCCACAACTTCAAGCTCGGCGGTGCGGAGAAGCTCGGCCTCGGCTACGACGCGCTCGCCGCACTGAACCCGCGCCTCGTGCACTGCGCGATTTCCGGCTACGACCGCTCCGGCCCGGAGGCGGGGCGCCCCGGCTACGACCTCGTCGTGCAGGGCGAGGCGGGCCTCATGGCCCTGAACGGCGAGGAAGACCAGCCGCCGCTGAAGTTCGGCGTCGCGGCCGTCGACCTGTTCACCGGCATGTACTCGGCGCAGGCCATTCTTGCCGCGCTGTACGAGCGGCATACGACCGGGCGGGGGCGGCGCATCGAGATGGCGCTGTTCGACTGCGGACTGATGATCACCGCGTATTACGGACTCGAGGCGCTGCTGATGGAAAAGGATCCGCCGCGCTACGGCAATGCGCATCCGTCGATCGTGCCTTACGGCGTGTTCGACGCGCAGGATGGCCCGCTCGTGATCACCGTCGGCAACAACGCGCAGTTCGCGCGTTTTTGCGAGGCGATCGGCCGTCCGGAACTCGCGCGCGACGCGCGGTTCGCGACGAACCTCGCGCGCTCGGCGAACCGTGCCGAACTGCTGCCGGAGCTCCGCCGCGAACTGGCGCGCCGGCCGCGCGCGGCGCTGCTGACGGCGCTCGCCGATGCCGGCATTCCGTGCGGCGAAGTGCTGGGCCTGCATGAAGCGCTGACGTCCGGGCGCACGCGCAGCGCGGGGCTCGTCACGCGCCAGCCGCATCCGGTCGCGGGCGGGGTCGACGTGCTGGCGCCGCCTTACCGTTTCGACGGCGCGCGGCTGCCGGTGCGCGGCGCGCCGCCCGTGCTCGGCGCGGATACCGAGCACGTGCTGGGCGGCTGGCTCGGGATGTCTGCGCACGAGGTCGCCCAGCTGCGCGCGGACCGGATCGTCTGAATCTTGCCGCCACGGCGCGGGCGGGCTGGTACGCGCGCCGATCGCAGAGACAACACACCCATGCGAGACGAGGGGATTTGCATGAGATCGGAGACACTATGGACCTTTCCGCCATCGAAACGCTCACGGCTCGCCGTGA
>NZ_JAHACR010000332.1 GCF_018375725.1 Burkholderia sp.
GATGCTCGGTACGGCGCGCGTCGAAGCGGATGCGGCGCCGTTGATGGGCAGCGAGGACTTCGCCTACATGCTCGAGGCGCGCCCGGGCTGCTACGCGTTCATCGGCAACGGCACGGGCAGCCGGGGCGGATGCATGGTGCACAACCCCGGCTATGACTTCAACGACGACATCCTCGCGATCGGCGCGAGCTACTGGGTCCGCCTGGCCGAAGCCTGGCTCGCGGCCTGACGACCTTCATCACGCAGTCTCGCGCTCATCGGGATCCTCATGGAAACGTCCGCCTTCAATATCGCCGCCGGCACGCCGGCCGGCACACGCGCTGCAGCCAAGAAGCGCCGCCTGATCGCCGCCGCCGCGGTCGGCAATGCGCTCGAGTTCTACGATTTCACGGTCTACAGCTTCTTTGCGATCCTGATCGGCAAGCTGTTTTTCCCCGTCCATTCGTCATTCGGGCAGCTGATGCTCGCGGTCGCGAGTTTCGGCGTCGGGTTCGTCACGCGCCCGCTCGGCGGCCTCGTGATCGGCATGTATGCGGACCGCGTCGGCCGCAAGCGCGCGATGATCGCCACGCTGCTCATCATGGCGCTCGGCACCGCGACGATTGCGCTCGCCCCGACCTACGCGCAGATCGGCATCGCCGCCCCGTTGCTGCTCGTGCTCGCTCGCCTGATGCAAGGTTTCGCCTCGGGCGGCGAGGTCGGCGCATCGACGACGCTGCTGCTCGAACAGGCGCCGCAGCATCGGCGCGGCTTCTATGCGTCGTTCCAGTTTTCGAGCCAGGGGCTCGCGGCGCTCGCGGGCGCGCTCACCGGCGTCGCCCTGACGTCGACGCTCTCCGCCGCTCAACTCGAAAGCTGGGGATGGCGCGTACCGTTCATCATCGGCACGCTGTTCGTGCCGATCGGCTACTGGCTGCGCCATACCGTCGAGGAAGTGCCGGCTGCGACGCCCGCGCCGCGCGAGAAGATCGCATCGCTGCCGCTCGCCGACGTGCTGCGCCATCACGGCAAGGCCGTGTTCACGGGCCTCGGCGTGACGATCGGCGGCACGTCGATCCACTACATCATCGTGTTCTACATGGCGATCTACGGTGTGCAGGTGCTGCATCTGCCGAGCTGGCTGTCGATGACGGCCGGCTGCGTCGCGGGCGCGATCCTGATGGTCGCAACGCCGATCGGCGGCTACCTGTCGGACATCTACGGGCGCAACCGGATCGTCTGGTGGACGCGCATCGTGCTGATGCTCGCGATCTATCCGGCGTTCGTCGCATTGAACCGCTGGCCGGGCGCCACGTCGCTGCTGACGATCATCGCCGCACTCTCGTGCGTGCATTCGATCAACATCGGCGCGACCGGCGCGATGCTCGGCGAACTGTTCCCGCGTCCGGTACGCGCGACGGGCGGCGCACTCGTCTACAGCCTCGGCGTCGCGATCTTCGGCGGGTTCGCGCAGTTCTTCGTCACGTGGCTGATCGCGGCGACCGGCAACCCGAATGCGCCCGCGTGGTATGCGATCGGCTGCGGCGCGCTGACGTTGCTCGCGCTGCGCTGCATGGATGAGAAAGCCGGCAAGTCGCTCGACTGAACGCGATCGTATCGACAGAATCCCGCGCGGCGCCCCAGCCTCAGAACGCATGCATCATGCCGATATACGCGCCCGTCTGCGACTCGCCGGTCGGCGGGCTCGTATTCGGATTCGCGTCGCGCGGCGTCGCCAGCAGCGAGAAGTTCGAATTGCCGCCATTCCGCACATACGCGACCGTGCCGTACAGGAACGTGCGCTTCGACAGGTTGTACGTCGTCCCGAGCACGTACATCATCGCGTGGCCGGACGGATCGTGCGCGGCATCGCCGCCGCCGTCGCCGACCTTCACGTAGTAGCCGCCGGCCGTGATCGACCATTGCGGATTCGCGAGGTAGCTCGCGCCGAGCCAGTAATGGTCGGCGCGGTCCGCGAGACCCGCCGGCGTATCGGGCGCCGCGTAATGGGTATAGGCGCCCTGGATCTTGAGCTGCGACAGCTTCACGTTCGCGCCGACAAAATATTCGCGCGAGCTTGCAAAGATGTTGCTGAAACGGCCGTTGCTGTCGCGCAGTTCATCGTAAAGGCCCCGCACGTCGAACAGCGGCGAGTGGTACGTGACCATGATCCCGTCCGAACGGCCGAACTCGTCTGATGCGCCATAGTTGAAACCGCGCGCCTGGTTGCCGAACGCATATTGCGCCTGCACGTCGAAGCCGCCGATCACCGGGCTGTGATATTCGATGTTGTTGTTCGTCTGCTGCCAGTTGCGGCCACGCACCAGCGACGCGGATGAAAACGCCTGCTGCACGAACGGATCGAATTCCCATACGCCGTCGCTGTCGATGAACAGGTTGCGGCCGGCCTGCAGTTGTCCCCATCGACCGCTGTTCAGGCCGACATACGCGCGACGCGAAAATAACCGGTCGCCGCCTGTCGTGCCGTTCATCACCTGAAATCCGGTTTCGAGGTTGAACACGGCCGACAGGCCGCCGCCGAGATCCTCGGCACCCTTGAGTCCGAGCATGCTCGTGCCCCAGTCGCCGCCTTCCGCACGCCAGCGTGTCGCGCTGCCGCCCGGTGCCGAGAGGTGGTTGAGGTATTCGACGCCGCCGTCCACGCGGCCATACAGCGACACGCTCGTCTGTGCGAGCACGGCCGATGGCGCGGCCGCGATCAGCAATACATAACGATTGATACGCACGGTCATGCCCCCATGTCTTCTGACAGGCCGGCGCGCGAGGCGCGCGCCCCGTCAGCGGCTCCGGTCAGTCGCGATCGAACGAGAACCGTCCGGCCCCGGCCGCACACAGTGCGAACAGGCCGCCCGCAATCGAAATGTTCTTGTAGAAATGGATCATGTTGTTCATTTGCTCGCCGCCCGTCATCGTCCAGTAATGGTGGCCGATGATGCCGGTGGCGATCGTGTAGAGCGCGAGCAGCAGCGCGATCGGTCTCGTTTGGAAGCCGACGAGGATCGCAATCCCCGCGAAGAACTCCATCACGACCGCGATCGCCGCCGAGATGATCGGCGCAGGCGCGCCCGCGCTTCCCATATACGCAATCGTTCCGGAAAAATTCGTCAGCTTCTGCCAGCCGAACAGGACGAACAGAATGACCAGCAGAATACGGGCGAGCAACAACAGCACATCACGTTGGGAGGCAAGGAAAGCGTGTCTGGGTGTCATGGTGGACCATCATCGAAAGCGATGCGCGAAACCGGCGCATCGACGCGTCAGTGAACCGGGACGGACGGCGCCGCCGCCGCCCCGCTCTGCAACAACGACCTGCCAGCGGACGCCGCCCGGTGCGCCGCGCGCCCTCCTCTTTGAACGAAGTCCGCCCCGTGACGTCGCTTGCCGCTCAGCGCAGCTTCGCGACGTCCTGCTCGCTCACCCGGGCGGCCGGATTGCCGAACTGCCCGGTCAGATAGTTCGCCAGCGCGGCGATCTGCGCATCCGACAGCGCGTGCCGGAACGCGGGCATGCCGACATCCTCGCCGGCCGCCTTGCGCTGCACGCCGTTCAGGATGACTTGCACCAGGTTGGTCGGATTCGGCGCGCCCACCGTCGAGTTGTGGAACAGCGACGGGTAATAGCCGTCCGGCGTGCCCTTGCCCTGCATCTGGTGACAGCTCGCGCAGTTGCCGAGATAGAGGCGGGCCGGATCGATGCCCGACGATGCAAGCGCGACGCCGCGCAACCGCAGACCGTCCTCCGCCGGCTTGCCCCACGCGAAGCGGGGCTGGCTGCTGCTGTCGGCGACCGCCGGCACGGTGCGGATGTATGTCGCTATCGCACCGATATCCGCGTCGGACAGCTTCGAGAAGCTGTGCTCGATCGCCTCGGCCATCGGGCCGGCCGCCTGCGCGACACCCGGCACGCTGCCGATGCGCAGGTACTGGACGAGCTGCTGCTGCGTCCAGCCGCCGATCCCGGCCTTCGCATCCGGCGTGATGTTGTAGCCGTCCCAGCCCGCGAGCACCGAACCCGACAGGAAGCCGCCGCCGGCCTCGTCGAGCGCCTTCTCCTGCATCGCGATGCCGCGCGGCGTGTGACACGTGCCACAGTGCGCGAGGCCCTGAACGAGATATGCGCCGCGATTCCATTCGACGCTCTGCGACGGCTTCGGCTGGTATGCGCCATCTTTCAGGAACAGCCAGTTCCAGATTTTCAGCGGCCAGCGCATGCTGAGCAGCGCGGGAATCTCGTTCTTCGGCGGCGTCTGCCTGACCGGCTCGACGCCGTGCATGAAGTACGCGTACAACGCGCTGGCATCGTCGTCGCCGATCTTTGCATACGACACGTACGGC
>NZ_JAHACR010000333.1 GCF_018375725.1 Burkholderia sp.
GCGGCGTGCGCAGATCGTGCGAGATGGCCGACAGTAGCGAGTTGCGCAGCCGCTCCGATTCCATGCTGACGAGCGCGTCACGCGCGATCTCGACGTAATGCACACGCTCGAGCGCAAGCGCGATCTGCGCGGCGAACGCATCGAGCATCCGCTGCTGTTCCGGCACATCGAGCTCACGGGCGTCCTTCGACACGACCGCGAGCACGCCGCGCGTGCGCATCGGCGCCTTCAGCGGCAGGTACAGCGCGGCAGTCGCCGGCAACGTGTCGGTGCCGCGACCGGCCGGCTTTTGCTGGTCGTACACCCACTGTCCGACATCGGTGTCGAGATCGGCGCCCGTCAGCGTGACCGCCGCGTCCGGATCCTCGATCTTCTGCTGCACGTTGTCCGCGCTGTCCGGCAGCAGGATCGCCACACGCGCGCGGAAGACTTCGCTCACATGCCGGCTGCCGATTTCGACGATCTGCTCGGTCGTGAGCGCTGCGGCCAGTTCGCGCGCCATCGCATACATCGCACCCGTGCGGCGCTCGCGCCGCTGCGCGATGCTCGCCTCGCGGGTCAGGCTCGACGTCAGGTGGCTGATCACGAGCGAGGTCAGCAGCATCACGAAGAAGGTCAGCAGATACTGCGTATCGCTGACCGAGAACGACATGCGCGGCGGCACGAAGAAGAAATCGAACGCGGCCACCGACAGGAACGACTGCACGACGCCCGGCCCGCGCCCGAGGCGCACCGCGGAAAACACGACGCCGAGCAGGTAGAGCATCACGAGGTTGGTCAGGTCGAGCCGGCCGGACATGGCGCTCGCGATCACCGTGATCGCCGCGCAGATCGCCGCGGCGTACGCGTAATGGCGCGGCGGCGACCGATGGCCGCCCAGCCGCGCAAACGCATCGCGCCAGTCGCGCGCATGCGCGTCGATCCGCCCGGCGCGCACTTCGTCGCTCGCCGACGCGCGGATCAGCATCAGGTCGACATCGCCCGCACGCTCCGCAAGCTTCTCGCCGAACGGCTGCGCGAGCCAACGCGACAGTCCGGTCTTCTGCGAGCCGCCGGCGACGACCTTCGACACATTGCGCACCTTCGCGTAGCCGATCAGCGCGGCAACGGCATCGTGGCCGGCCAGCGTCGCCGTTTCCGCGCCGAGCTCGGCCGCGAGCTTCAGCGCGTTCAGCGTGCGTTCGCGCTGCGCATCCGGCAGACGCTGGAGCCGCGGCATCTCGACATAAACGGCAAGCCAGTCGGCCTTCAGGCTCGCGGCGAGCCGCGCGGCCGCGCGCACCAGCGTCGGCGCCTCCGGGCCCGGCCCGACGCAGACGAGCAGCCGCTCGCGCGCCTGCCAGATCCGCTGGATCGCGCGGTCGGCACGGTATTCGCGCATCTGCGCGTCGACACGGTCGGCGGTGCGCCTGAGCGCCAGTTCGCGCAGCGCGATCAGATTGCCCTTGCGGAAGAAGTTGCGCACCGCGCGCTCGGCCTGCTGCGCCAGATAGACCTTGCCGTCACGCATCCGCTCGAGCAGTTCCTCGGCCGGCAGATCGACGAGCGTCACTTCGTCGGCCGCATCGAACACGCGATCCGGCACGGTTTCCCACACGCGAATGCCCGTGATCGCCCCGACCACGTCGTTCAGGCTTTCGAGATGCTGGACGTTGACGGTCGTATAGACGTCGATGCCCGCGTCGAGCAGCTCATGGACGTCCTGCCAGCGCTTCAGGTGCCGTGCGCCCGGCACGTTCGAATGCGCGAGCTCGTCGACGAGCATCAGTCCGGGTCGGAGTGCGAGCGCGGCGTCGAGATCGAATTCGGCCAGCGTGCGGCCGCGGTGGTCGAGCCTGGCGAGCGGCAGCACGTCGAGACCGTCGAGCAGCGCAGCGGTCTCGCTGCGGCCATGCGTCTCGACGATACCGACGACGACGTCGACGCCTTCCTGCCTGCGCTGGTGCGCGGCCTGCAGCATCGCATAGGTCTTGCCGACGCCCGCCGAGGCGCCGAAGAAGATCTTGAGCTGGCCGCGCCGCTGCTTTTCTTCATCACGCTGCAGCTTGTCGAGGAGTTGGTCGGGATCGGGGCGGTTCATGCGTCAGGGGTGCGATGCGCGCGTGTACGAGCATTGTCGATCCAAATCGCCGTAAAAGGCAAAGACGGCGCCGCGCGCCGTCCGGCGAACGCACGCCCCGCGCAGCACGGTGCCGGGCGGCGCTCAGTGCGCGGCCTGTGCCGCATCGAGCGCGAGGTTGAGCCGCAGCACATTCACGCGCGGTTCGCCGAGCACGCCGAACTGGCGTCCGGCCGTGTTCGCGGCGACCAGCTGCGCCACCGTGCCGACCGGCAGGCTGCGCGCCTTCGCGACCCGCGCGATCTGATAGGCCGCCGCGGCCGGGCTGATTTCCGGATCGAGGCCGCTCGCGGACGCCGTCACGAGATCGACCGGCACCGCCTGCGACATGTCGGTGCCCGCGTCGCGCAGCGCGGCGATGCGCGCCTTCGCCTGAGCGGCGAGCGACGGGTTCAGCGGACCGAGGTTCGAACCGCCGGAGCCTGCCGCGTTGTACGGCATCGGCGACGTCGCCGACAGCCGGCCCCAGAAATATTTCGGTGCATCGAACGACTGGCCGATCAGCACCGAGCCGACGACCTTGCCGTCCTGTTCGATCAGGCTGCCGTTCGCCTGTGACGGAAACACGGCCTGGCCGATCAGCGTCATCACGGCCGGATACGCGAGCCCCGTCGCCAGGGTCAGCACGACGAAGATCGTGACGAGCGGACGAATCATTGCTTTCATGGCGATATTCCTTCAAGCCCAGCCGCACGCGGCCAGCACGATGTCGATCAGCTTGATGCCGGCGAACGGCACCAGAATCCCGCCGAGCCCGTAGACCAGCAGGTTGCGGCGCAGCAGCGACGCCGCGCCGAGCGGACGGTATCTGACGCCTTTCAGCGCGAGCGGAATCAGCAGCACGATGATCAGCGCATTGAAGATCACCGCCGACATGATCGCGGACGCAGGCGTCGCGAGATGCATCACGTTGAGCGCATTCAGTTGCGGATAGGTCGTCGCGAACGCGGCCGGGATGATCGCGAAATACTTCGCGATGTCGTTCGCGATCGAGAACGTCGTCAGCGAGCCGCGCGTCATCAGCATCTGCTTGCCGATCTCGACGATCTCGATCAGTTTGGTCGGGTTCGAATCGAGGTCGACCATGTTGCCCGCTTCCTTCGCCGCCTGCGTGCCGGTGTTCATCGCGACCGCGACATCCGCCTGCGCGAGCGCCGGCGCGTCGTTGGTGCCGTCGCCCGTCATCGCGACGAGACGCCCTGCCGCCTGATGCTCGCGGATCGTCGTCAGCTTCGTTTCCGGCGTCGCTTCCGCGAGGAAATCGTCGACGCCCGCCTCCGCCGCGATCGCCGCGGCGGTGAGGCGGTTGTCGCCCGTCACCATCACGGTCTTGATGCCCATCCTGCGCAGCTCGGCGAAGCGCTCCCTGATGCCACCCTTCACGATGTCCTTCAGCTCGATCACGCCGAGCACGCGTGCGGTGCCGCCGCACCGTTCCGCGACGACGAGCGGCGTGCTGCCGCGGCGCGCTACATCGTCCACGATGCGGCGCACTTCGTCCGGGAAGCGGGCGCCGTGCGTCTCGACATAGCGCCGGATCGCGTCGGCCGCGCCCTTCCTGATCTCCCGGTCCGGCGCCCCGGACGCACGCCCCGCCGGCGACAGGTCGACGCCGCTCATCCGCGTCTGCGCCGAGAAGGCGAGGAAGGTCGGATGCAGCACGCCCATGTCGCGCTGGCGGATGTTGAAGCGTTCCTTGGCGAGCACGACGATGCTGCGGCCTTCCGGCGTTTCGTCGGCGAGCGACGACAGCTGCGCGGCATCGGCCAGCGCTTCCTCGGTGACACCCGGCGCGGGCAGGAACATCGACGCCTGGCGGTTGCCGAGCGTGATCGTGCCGGTCTTGTCGAGCAGCAGCACGTCGACGTCGCCCGCCGCTTCGACCGCGCGGCCCGACGTCGCGATCACGTTCGCCAGCATCATCCGGCTCATGCCCGCCACGCCGATCGCCGAAAGCAGGCCGCCGATCGTCGTCGGAATCAGGCACACGAGCAGCGCGACGAGTGCGGTGATCGTCACGACATGTCCAGCCTTCATCGCGTCGACCGCGAACATCGAGAACGGCAGCAGCGTCGCGGTCGCGAGCAGCATCACGATCGTCAGCGCGACGAGCAGGATCGTCAGCGCGATCTCGTTCGGCGTCTTCCGGCGCTTCGCGCCTTCGACCATCGCGATCATCCGGTCGAGGAACG
>NZ_JAHACR010000016.1 GCF_018375725.1 Burkholderia sp.
ATGGCCTCGTTGCCATCGTTTCGGATATGAGCGGGAACGGGGCATCGCGACCCGGGTGTCGCGCGGGGCGGTCACTGAGGTGTTGGGGAAACAAGGATCATAAGATGGGCAGAAAGTCAGCCCTGACGCCGGAGCAATGGGCCGAGGTTGAGCGTCGACATCTTGTCGATGGGGAGTCGATCAATTCACTCGCCAAAGAGTTCAGGGTCAACGAAGCAACGATTCGGAAGAAAATAAATCCGAATAAATCCGAACAGGAAAAATCGGGCAAACCCTTGCAGGTGTTGGCTTTCGAGAAGATCGAGGCCGAAAAGACCGTCAAGGATATTTCCGAACATATCGCCGCCCTCCCGATGGTGCGGCAATCGACGTTCAACAGCCTGGTAACGAAGCTGACGAACATCAGCGGGCATATCGCATCGGCGGCGGAATACGGGGCGGCGACCGCCCATCGGCTAAGCGCCCTCGCCCATGCCGAGGTCGAAAAGATCGACGACGCGGCCCCTCTGTCCAGTGGCGAGAGTCTCCGTGGCATTGCTGCGCTGACATCGCTCGCCAACGAATCGGGAAAGATCGCACTGAATCTGCTGGCTGCCAACAAGGACAAGCCGATCGGCGCAGAGGAAAAGCCGACCATGACGCTGGATGATTTCTATGGGGGCTCCAAGCCTTAACCCTGTCCTCCGAGAATTTTGGATGACGCCGGCTCGCAATCGCGTGCTGTACGGCGGTCGGTCCAGTTCGAAGTCATGGGACGCCGCGGGGTTCGCGATCTTCCTCGCGCAGCAGATGAAGCTGAAGTTTCTCTGCACACGTCAGTTCCAGAACCGGATCGAGGATTCGGTCTATACGCTCCTGAAGATCCAGATTGATCGGTTTGGCCTGCAGTCGAAGTTCCGCATCCTCGATAACAAGATCATCTGCACGGCGACGGGCAGTGAGTTCGTCTTCTATGGATTGTGGCGCCAGATCGACGAAGTGAAGTCGATCGAATCGATCGATATCCACTGGTCGGAAGAGGCGCACCTGTTGACCGAGGCGCAATGGAAGGTTCTTGAGCCGACCATTCGCAAGCAGGGGTCGCAGCACTGGCTGATCTTTAACCCGCGCCTCGCAACGGATTTTGTCTATAAGCGGTTCGTGCTGAATCCGCCGCCTCGCACGGTTAAGCGGCTGATCAATTACAACGAAAACCCATTCCTCTCGCAGACGATGCGGGGCGTCATCGAGGCTGCAAAGGCTGAGGACGAAGACGAGTTCGCGCACATCTACCTCGGTCAGCCGAAAGACGACGACGACGACGCAATCATCAAGCGGTCGTGGATCATGGCCGCCGTGGATGCGCACAAGGCGCTTGGCTTCGGCCCGTCCGGTGCAAAGCGGATCGGGTTCGACGTCGCGGACTCTGGTGCCGACAAGTGCGCCAACGTGTTCGCGCATGGCTCTGTCGTGTCTTGGGCCGACGAGTGGAAGGCTGGCGAGGATGAGCTTTTGAAGTCCTGCACTCGTGTCTGGAATGCTGCGCGAGAACGGCAAGCCTCCGTCACTTACGACTCGATCGGAGTGGGCGCCGGGTGTGGCGCGAAGTTCAACGAACTAAACGGACAGAACGTCCCCCGCATCGACCATCGGAAGTTCAATGCGGGCGCGGGCGTATTCCGGCCCGAGTCTGATTACAAGACTGGCACGAAGAACAGGGATATGTTCCTGAACTTGAAGGCCCAGGCGTGGTGGATGGTCGGAGACCGCTTTCGCAATACGTACAACGCCGTCCGCAGGGGCGAGAAATTCGCCGAGGATGAATTGATCAGCCTTTCTGGCGACACGCCATATCTCGAGCGGCTGATCGACGAACTGTCGACTCCAAAGCGCGATTACGACAACAACGGGAAGGTGAAGGTCGAGAGCAAGAAAGACCTCGCTAAACGCGAAGTGCCTTCCCCCAACCTTGCTGATGCTTTCGTGATGGCATTCGCGCCCGGCGTCACGCCAATGCAAATCTCCGACGAAGCCCTTTACTAGCAGACCCATGTTCAATCTCAAATCCTGGCGCGCAAAGCCGAAGGCTACGGAAGTGGCCAAGACTGAGCCGCAGATGATGAGGATCAGCGACATGGCTCTGCTGGCGGGGCGGCCGGCTGAATTGCCTGCGGCGTCACCGTTCACGCTCCCGAAAGCTGCGCCTGGCGTCATCCCGGAAAAGGCCAAGCTAGCGTGTGACTCGTTGATGGCATCGAACTATGCCTACGCGACGAATGCGGCGCTCAGCGAGGGGCTTACTTTCCTCGGCTATCCGTATCTTGCGGAGCTGACGCAGCGCCCCGAATACCGGCGTCCTGCTGAGATCCTCGCGAAGGAGATGACCCGCGCATGGATCAAGCTGCAATGCGTCGGCGACGAAGACAAGACGGAGAAGCTAAAGGAGATCGAGGCCGAGATGAAGCGCCTCGGTGTCCAGGCTGCGTTTCAGCAGGCGACGGAGCAGGATGGCTACTTTGGGCGCTCACAGATCTATATCGACACCGGGTATTCGGATGATCTGGTCGAGCTGAAGACGCCGCTCGCACTGTCGCCAAAGAAGATCGCGAAGAAGCCGATCAAAGCGCTGACGGTCATCGAGCCGATCTGGACGTACCCAAACCAGTACAACAGCGTCGACCCGCTCAAACCCGATTACTTCAAGCCGACGCACTGGTTCGTGCTCGGCAAGGAAGTGCATGAAAGCCGCCTACTGACGTTCGTGAGCCGCCCGGTTCCGGACATGCTGAAGCCGGCGTATTTGTTCGGCGGATTGAGTCTGTCGCAGATCGCCAAGCCCTACGTCGACAACTGGCTGCGCACGCGTCAGTCGGTGTCTGACCTGATCGCGAATTTCAGCACGTCGGGCATCAAGACAAACATGAGCGCCGTGCTGAATGGCGGCGGCGGCGAAGAGATTCGAAAGCGGGCACAGCTCTACAACAACTACCGCAGAAATAGCGGGTTGTTGATGATGGACAAGGAAACGGAAGAGTTCTTCCAATTCAACGTCCCGCTGTCCGGCCTTGACCATCTTCAAGCGCAATCGCAGGAACATCAGGCCGCAGTGACGGGTATTCCGCTCGTCATCCTGTTGGGGATCACTCCAACAGGCCTGAATGCATCCAGTGAAGGCGAGCTACAAACGTTCCGGGCGTGGATTCTCGCTCAGCAAGAGGCGCTGTACACGCCCCTGCTCTCGCGGCTCATCAACATCATTCAGCTTTCGCTCTACGGCGAGATCGACTCGGATATTGGGTTCCGTTATCTGCCGCTCGAGCCGCTGAACGAGCTTGACCAGGCAAACGCCCGCAAGACGGAAGTTGACGCAGACGTGGAGTTGATCGGCGCGGGGATCATCACGCCGCAAGAGGCGCGGGTTCGTCTGGCGTCTCAGGAGGATGGCCCGTACTCCGGGCTGGATCTGACGGACGATCTGCCGGAGATCCCGCTACCGACGTCCGGGCCAGAAGCGAGCGCGGCGAAGGAGAGTGGGCGCGAAGAAGGTCAAGAGGGAACCGATGAATAGCAAGTGGATCGTCACTCAAGAGTCTGAGCACTTCGTCTTCTTTGCTGCGCGCAACTCCGATTTTCGCCTCGATGACTTCGAAGACATCGAAGGCGATGCAAGCATGCGTCAGATTATTCAAGTTGAAAAATTTGGCTCCTGTGGCTCGGACGGGACGTGGGATCAAATGCTCGTTGTGTGTCGGAAAATTCGAGCCGACTAGCCATACCTGATAGCCCGGATTCTTTTGATCATTTCGAGCAGCTCCAATTCCATCGCATCGAAGCGAGGCTTCCCCGCACTGTCTATCAGCCCGTTCTTCAACGTGAACATGTCTAGCTCGGTATCGAGCAGGTCAGACAGGTTGAAGCGGGCTGAATAGGCATCGTCCGGCCCGACATAGACCACGACGCGCTGCGGCAACTCGTGATCATAGCCGACGTAATCGACCTCAATTTCTTCTTTCACGTTCGCTCCCTGAAATGCCGATAGCCCAAGACGCGAAGATGCCGAAGCGGCGCGCGGTTGGGCTGGTTTCACCTACTGGCAAGGAAATCGTCTTACGTCCCGTCGTGCCGAATGTCGGAATCGAAGCCGCCTACAAAAAAGCGCTCGACCGCATGGTGGACGAGATGCACAAATCCCTCCTGTATTGGCTCACCGCTCAGTATCGCGCAAATCCGCCGTCAATGGCGGGCGATGCCGGGATAGAGTCGTTCCGAGACGGCAGCCCCGCAAATGCGATGCGCCGGGCGATTCACCGCATGTCGCGGCGATGGCTTAAGGCGTTCGACAAGGGCTCTGAGGATCTGGCTGCGTACTTCGCAGAAAAGACAGCCAGTTCTTCGGATGCGCAACTGAAAGCGATTCTCAAGAAGGCTGGCTTCACGGTCGAATTCAAGGCGAATGAGGCGATCAACAACGCCATGCAGGCGTCGATTGGCGAGAACGTATCGCTCATCAGAAGCATTGCGTCCGAACACCTCACGCAAGTGGAAGGTTCGGTGATGCGCGCCATGACCTCGGGGCGCGACCTCAAGACGCTGACCGATGAGCTGATCGAGCGACATGCGGTGACGCGCAAGCGTGCCGCGATGATCGCGCGTGACCAGAGTAACAAGATGACCGCGGTCATCACTCGGGCGCGACAGCAGGAGCTCGGCATCACGCACGCGAGATGGCGGCATTCGGGCGCAGGCAAGCATCCCCGCCCGTCTCACCTAGAGGCCGGCCGCGATGACGGTGGGAAGGGTCGGCTGTATGAGGTTGACAAAGGCTGTTTGATCGATGGCGAATACATCCGCCCGGGCGAGCTAATCAACTGCCGATGTACGTGCCGCTCCGTCATACCAGGTTACAACGACTAACCGACGCCCGGCGGCGAGGACAGAAGTGCATTAGGTAGAGTAAAATAAACGAGCCCCTGAAGTGCTACCAACACGACAGGGGCTCTAACCACACCATTACCTATTGCGGAGGTAAGCGGCATGGCTGACGCCATTGTATCTCAAGATCGACCCATCATTAAACGTGCTGCAGCGCAAGCTTCGGGGCTAAAACGGTACTTCACCGGGAAGCCCTGCAAGCATGGCCATGTCGCAGAGCGGCAGGTGAGCGACAAGCAGTGTTTGGATTGCAAGAGGGCTTATAAGCAATCGCCAGAAGGCAAGGCGGTTTCAGCGGCATGGATGCGCGCTTGGCGAGAAAGAAATCCCGAAAAAAACAAGGCGACGCGCCGAGTTTGGTATGAAAAAAATGCTGAACGCGTACGCGCTAAAGGGCGATCATATCGAAGGGCGTGGTATGCGAAAAATCAGCTCAAAGCCAAGGCCAGCGTCGCCGAATATCGGCGCTTGAATAGAGACTCCGTCCGAGCGGCCTTGCGCAACAATAAGGCGAGGCGCAAAGGCGCAGAAGGTCGGCACACAAAACACGACATCGCCGCTTTGATGAAGACGCAGAGATCGAGGTGCGCTCACCCGTGGTGCAAAAGAAGTTTGAAGGCCGCATATCATATAGACCACGTCATGCCGATTGCGCTGGGTGGTTCAAATGATCGTTTTAATCTTCAGTTGCTTTGCCCGACTTGCAATCTTCGCAAGCGCGCCAAACACCCGATAGACTTTGCTCAGGAAAACGGCCTGCTGCTATAAAGCGCGCGCCGATTCATAACAAGCCACCCTTCGCGGTGGCTTTTTTTCATTTCAAGCCATGAAGAATGACGGTTTGGCATTCGACCGGGCATCGGTGCGGACGATTGATCAAGACGGTCGGATGCATATTGCGGTCTCGAATTTGAGCAAGGCGACTGTTAACCCGTACCAAGGAAGCGAAATTCCTGACGGAGAGGCCTTGGGTCTTGACCCGAGCAAAATTTATATGCTCCTTCGTGATCCGGGAGAATTGGAGAAGGCCTCCGGAACTTTCAACAACATCCCGCTGATCGACGCGTTCGATCAGACCGGAAAAGAGCACATCCCGGTATTCGCAGACGACCCGCACAAGGAAATCGTCGTCGGCAGCACCGGCACGGATGCCGCATTCAAAGCCCCCTACCTGCAAAACAGCTTGGTCGTCTGGGACGCGAACTCAATCGCCGGCATCGAAAGCGATGAGCGCAAGGAGATTTCTTGCGCCTACCACTACCGGGCTGACATGACGCCCGGAACCTATCAAGGCACTCCGTATGACGGGGTGATGCGTGACATCCGCGGCAATCACGTAGCCCTAGTAGCTGTTGGCCGCGCTGGCCCCGACGTCGTCGTAGGCGACTCACAACTGGAGATTGAACACATGAAGAAGCCCCTTTCTCGGCGGGCCGTTCTGGCGAAGGGGGCTCTCGTTGCCCTGAAGCCGAAGCTGGCTGCTGATGCAAATCTGGATGTTAATGCGCTCGTCGCTGGCATCACCGCCGCGAACTGGAAGGCCAAGAAAGCCGATCTGATCGCAGCGATCAAGCCGAAGCTCGCGGCAGATGCGGATATCGGCGACATCGCCCAACTGCTCGACGCGCTCGATGGCGACAAGGCGGATGACGATGTGGCAGTGGACGAAGATCCCGCTGCGCCGACTCCGGCACCGGCCGAAGACGCCGATCCGATCGACGAAGTGATCGCCATGCTGAAAGGCAAGCTCAGCGACGAGGACTGCCAAGCAATCGAGCAAAAGCTGCACGGTCTGAAGCTGGCTGGCGACGAAGACCCGGACCCGGCGATGGATACGCCGCCGCCGACCCCTGGCACGCCTGCCCCGCCCACCACGTCGAACGAGAAGAAAGACGGCGTGAGCAAGCCTGCGATGGATGCGGCGATCAAGGCAGCCGTCAAGGTCGCGGAAGACGCCGCGATCAAGCGCGTGATTGCGATCGCAGATGCCAAGGCGGCGGTTAAGCCGTATGTCGGCGAGCTGGCTATCGCCGCAGATAGCGCGGAAGGCGTCTACAAGGCTGCACTCGACGTTCTCGGTGTGAGCGTCGAAGGCGTCCACCCGAGCGCATACCGCGCAATCCTCCAAGCCCAAAAGAAGCCGGGTGAAGTCGCTGCCCCGCGCATCGCTGCCGACTCGCGTCCGCAAGGCTTCTCCGAGCGTTTCCCGAACGCCCAAATCCGCAAAGTCTAAGGAGCGAGCATGTTTCCTTCGCAAGTCAACGTAGTTCCGGCAGTGGGGGTTGCGGGCGATTTCGCCTCGGTGAACCCGCGTGTGTCGGTAGTGAATGGCCCCGGCGCGTTCGTCGCGGGCACCAATGGCGTTCTGATCGGCCGCTTCGCATGGGCTGACGCGAACAACCTCACGGTCAGCAACGCTGGCACGGGTGGCGCTCCGACCGGCTTCGTCGCGCGCGCTCAACAGGGTCTCATCACGCAGTTCCTGCAAGAGTCGTCCATGCAGATCCCGGCTGGCCTGCCGGTCACCCTTTACAGCACGGGCGACTACTGGGTCAAGAACGATGGTGCATCGGCATCGGCGATCAACGGTGTCGCGTACGCAAACAACGCAACCGGTCAGGTTCAGTTCGGCGCGAACTGGACGAGCGCAGCGGTCACAGGCTCGATTGCCACGAACACCGTCACGGGTTCGATTTCCGGCACGACGTTGACGGTAACGGCTGTTACGAGCGGCACGCTGGCAGTCGGTCAGACGATCAGCGGCACGGGCGTGACGGCCGGCACGACCATCACGGCACTCGGCACGGGCACGGGCGGTACCGGCACCTATACGGTGAGCGTATCGCAGACCGTTGCCAGCACCACGATCACGGCATCGGGCGGCACGCTGACGGTGACGGCAGTGAGTTCGGGCGCACTCGCCATCGGCAACACGCTGACCGGCACCGGCATCACGGCGGGCACGACCGTTACCGGCTTCCTCTCGGGTAACGGCGGTACCGGCACGTATCTGGTGAGCATCGGCCAAACGGCCGCATCGACCGCAGTTACGGTCGTTACGGGTGTCCAGACGAAATGGATTGCGCTGTCGGTTGGCGCTCCGGGCGAGCTGGTCAAGATGTCTTCGTACCTCCTCGGCTAACAAGGGGCATTAACACATGCAACGCAATCAAGACCTCGCAGTATTCGAGCGCGAGTGGGGCATCACCTTCCCCGGCTCGGTCGACTTCATCAAGCCGGAATGGAAGTCGGATTTCGGCCTCGCAATGGATGCGCAGCCGTCGCTTATCACGACGGCCAACAGCGGCATCCCGTCGTTCCTGACGACATTCGTTGATCCGGACATCCTCCAGATCCTCACGGCGAAGAACGCCGCAGCGGAGATCCTCGGCGAAGTCCGCAAGGGTTCGTTCGTCGATGCCGTCGCGATGTTCCCGGTCGTGGAGCATACCGGTGAAGTGTCGAGCTACGGCGACTTCTCGGCAGACGGTCGCTCGAGCGCAAACACGAACTTCCCGCAGCGCGAAGCATATCTGTACCAGACCGTCATCGAGTACGGCGAACTGGAAATGGAGCGCGCCGGCCTCGCGAAGATCGGCTGGGCGGCTGAGCTGAAGGCATCGGCAACGATCAACCTGAACAAGTTCCAGAACCTGACGTACTTCTACGGCGTACAGGGTCTCCAGAACTACGGCCTGCTCAACGATCCGTCGCTGTCGGCTCCGATCGCTCCGGCGACGAAGGCTGCGGGTGGCGTGAAGTGGTGGAACGGCACGGCGCTGAATGCCACGGCTAACGAAGTGTTCGCCGACATTCAGGCGCTATTCGTGCAGCTCGTCAACCAGTCGAGCGGCAATGTCGACCAGGATTCGGAACTCGTGCTCTCGATGTCCCCGAAGTCGCGCTCGGCGCTGACCGCAACGAACCAGTACAACGTCAACGTCGAAGACCTCTTGAAGAAGAACTTCAAGAATCTGACGGTCAAGACGGCGATCCAGTACGGCGCGCTGTCGGCATCGAACCCGCAAGGTTCGGCGGCTGGTGAAGTCGTGCAACTGATCGCGGCGAAGGTCGAAGGTCAGGATACCGGCTATTGCGCCTTCAACGAGAAGATGCGCGCCGGCGCAGTCGTCCGCGACCTGTCGAGCTTCAAGCAAAAGATGGCGCAAGGCTCTTTCGGTGCCGTCATCCGCCAGCCGTTCGCAATTTCGCAGATGCTCGGCGTCTGACCAAGCAGCAATCCAGCGACCGTCTCCCTGGCGGTCTTCACAAAGGGCGCCCATCGTGGCGCCCTTTCTTTTTCCCGATAAGAAAGTTACTGGAGAGTACTCATGGCTTCCGTTACTGTCGGCTGCAAATTGCCGCATGGCCTCACGATGCGCGTATTCGATATGGTCGAAACGCAAGAGCCCGTCATGGGCGGCGGGTTCCGCGCCGTCAAGGTTGCACAAGAGCGCCCGCAACGCGTCACGCTGAACGGCTTCTCGCATGCGCAAAACCGCGCGCCGAATTCGCCGATTGTCGAAGGCTTCGCGCTGACCCATGGCGTCGATGCAGAGTTCTGGAGCGCCTGGAAGGCGCAGAACGCCGACTCGGATGTCGTCAAGAACGGCCTGATCTTCGCGCACGAAAAGTCGGTCAACACCGAAGCTGAAGCGAAGGACAAGAAGACACTGCGCTCGGGCCTCGAACGCCTCGACCCGAACAAGCTGCCGAAGGGAATCCAGAAATCCGACCACATGGCGAACTGACATGGCCGCGGTGACGTTTGATTACCCAACGTGGGCGCTCCGTTACCCAGAACTGGCTACCAGCGTCACCTCGCCATTAGCGGGACTGTATTTCGCTGAGGCGACGCTGTACTGCGACAACACGGATTGCAGCGTCATCACCGATCTAAACCAGCGGGCAATGTTGCTGAATATGGCGACGGCGCATATCGCTGCGCTGAATTCCCCGCTGAACGGCCAAGCATCATCGCCGCTCGTCGGGCGCATCACAAACGCATCCGAGGGCAGCGTCTCGGTGCAGACGCAATTCGACGTTCCGCCGGGATCGGCGCAATGGTGGGCGCAAACCAAGTATGGCGCGGCGTTTTATGCCGCGACGGCCCAGTTCCGCGTCATGCAGTACTTCCCCGGCCCCGAGTACATTCCTGATCCGTATCGACCATGGTAGCGGCATTCACTGGTGGCGCTGGCCTCGAGCAGAAACTGCGCGAGATCGCTGAGAAGGTTGGCAAGGCGAACAGTGTTCGCGTCGGCTTTCTGGAGGGGGCGACGTATCCGGATGGGACGCCCGTTCCGCTCGTCGCTGCGCTGAACAACTACGGCACCGAGAATTCCCCGCCCCGCCCTTTTTTCTCGAACATGGTGAGCGAAAACAAGGGAGATTGGCCCCAAGTTCTCGCCAATGTCGCAAAGGCTGCCGATTACGATGCCGAGTTGACACTTGGGCGTATGGGAGAAGTGATTGGCGGCCAGCTTCTTGATGCTATCGCCGATTTCACGACGCCCGGCTTGGCGGACTCCACCATCGCTCGAAAAGGCTTTGCAAAGCCATTGGTCGATAAGGGTGTGATGCAGAACAGCGCATCGTATCAAGTGGATGACGGCGAAAAAGTGAAGGTGGAGCGGACATGAACCTTCACGGCATCGTCTCCGGCGCAATCGGCTCGATCAACCCGCCCGTCCTCGCCACGTTCAAGTCATCGACCGGAACCTACACGACTGGCCCGGATGGTTCGCGCGTGCCCGCGTACAACATCATCGACAACGTTCCGATCCAGGTGCAGGCCCTTACCGCCGCCGAAATCCGGCACACGGACAACCTGAACATGCAGGGCGTTCTGCGCGCCGTGTACCTCAACGGGGCCGCCAATGGCATCGTACGAAAGTACGGGGAAGGCGGCGATCTGCTGATCTTCGGCGGGAACACATGGCTGGCGACGACGGTACTCGAGCAGTGGGACTCTTGGGTTAAAATTGCAGTAACACTTCAATTGGATTGAACGCATGAGTGTGTGCAAGAAATGCTCCCTAGAAAAGCCCGATTCAGAGTTTGGCAAATCATCTAGAGGGCGTCTCAAAGGGTCATGCAAGGAATGCGAAAGCGAATATCAAAAGGCTTACTACCTAGCCAATAGGGAGAAGGTTCTTGCTAGAACATCAGTAACAAGCAAGAACTGGCGGCTCAACAACAAAGAGCGTGCATCTGAGGCAAACAAGCAATATCGGATTGACAATGCCGAAAGGATTTCTTCCCGCAAGAAAGAGCTGAGGTCGCAAAACAAGGAAAAAGAATCCGAGTACGCGCGCCAGTATTACGCGAAAAACCGCGACAAAAGACTCGAAAATAGCCGGACGTGGCACGCCGAAAACAAAGAAAAGATTTACGAGCGCAAAAAATTGTGGGGCAAAGAGAACCCGCACATTCGCGCTGAATATGCAATGCGGAGACACGCAAGAAAGTTGCAGGCCACCCCATCATGGGCTGATATTGATGAAATTCGAGAGTTTTACAGGGATGCTGCGCGGCTGACTCTCGAAACAGGCTACAAGTGGGAGGTAGACCATATTGTCCCGCTTCAAGGGAAATTAGTCTCTGGTTTGCATAATCAATTCAATCTTCGCGTGATCCCGAAAAGCGATAACGCGGCCAAACACAACCGATGGCATCCATGATGCCGTGACTCTGCAACTGGACTGATATGGCGACCGTCAGCATCTCCGAGTCGAACGTACTGACGGCACTGCGCACGTTCATCCTGTCGCTCGTCACATGCGAAGTGATACGCGGCCTTGGTAATCGCGCCGCGATGCCGGCCGGCGACTTTATCGCTATGACGCCGATCATGGCCCCGCCGCTCGCGACCAACGTCTCGACCTACAGCGATATTCCCGGCGCTGGTACGCAGAACATCAAGCGCTCGACGCAGATCAATATCCAACTCGACTGTTACGACGTATCCGCGGCGGAGAACGCCACGATCATCAGTACCCTGCTCCGATCCGAATACGCGTGCAACAGCTTCGCCGCTTCAGGGTTCGATATCCAGCCGCTCTATGCCGAAGACCCGAAGCAGATGCCGATTGTCAACGCTGAATCGCAATGGCAGGAGCGATGGACTTTCGCCGCAGTGCTCCAGTTCAATCCGGTCATCGCCGTGCCGCAAGACTTCGCGACGACCCTGAACGCAAATCTCGTCAACGTAGAAGCGACGTACAAGCCGTAACTCCTTCTCCTCCACATCAAGGCCCGCCACTGAGCGGGCTTTTTTGTTTCTGAGCCGCCATCGCGCGGCTTTTTTCATTTCTGGAGCAAAAATTGTCCATTCCAGCCAGCGCGATTGTTAGCGTAAATCCGGGCGTTATCAGCGCAGGCGGCAATGCGCTTGTACTCAATGGCCTCATGCTGACGGCCAACGCGGCGATTCCCATCGGCACGGTTCAGCCGTTCTCGAATCAGCCTGCCGTCGCCAACTTCTTCGGCGCGACCTCGGCCGAAGCGCAGCTTGCGCAGAACTACTTCAGTGGCTACGACAACAGCACGCTCAAGCCGGGCAATCTGCTGTTCTCGCAATACCCGACCTCGGCTGTCGCAGGCTATCTGCGCGGCGGTTCGGTTGCGGCTCTAACACTGACGCAAATTCAAGGTCTGACCGGCACGCTGACGGTGACGGTTGATGGCACCACGGCCACGTCCAGCACGATCAACCTGTCGGCTGCAACGAGCTATTCGAACGCGGCCACGATCATTCAAGCCGGCTTCACATCGCCCAACTTCAACGTTGGCTACGACAGCCAGCGCGCGGCCTTTACGTTCACGTCGAAATCTGCGGGCGCGGGTGCAGTCGTGACTGGCTCAATCGCGACGACCACGCTTACCGTGTCGGCAGTGACGTCGGGCACGCTGCGCGTCGGCCAGACCATCTCCGGCACCGGCATCACCGCTGGCACCACGATTACCGCACTTGGTACGGGTACGGGCGGCGTCGGCACATACACGGTCAGCGCTTCGCAGACTGTCTCGAGCACGACGGTTTCCGCAGCGCCCTCGTCGGTCAGTTACGCGACCGGCACGTTGTCGGCAAGCCTGAACCTCACGTCGGCTACGGCAGCGGTGCTGTCGGCTGGCGCAGAAGCCGCGACGCCCGCTGGCGCAATGAACGCGATCACCGCGATCACGCAGAACTGGGCGGCGTTCATGACCGTGTTCGAGCCGGTTCTCGCGGATAAGGTCAGTTTTGACGTCTGGACGGCTGGCACGAACAACCGCTACGCCTATATCGCGTGGGATACCGATCCGAACGCCATCGTCGCGAACAACACGACTTCGTTCGGCGCGCAGGTCATCGCCAACTCGTACTCCGGTTCGGTGCCGATCGGCGGTAACGCAGCAGTCGCAACGGCGGCAGGCTCGACGCTCGCCGCGATGCTGCCGCCGATCGCAGCGTTCGCGCTTGGCTCGATTGCATCGATCGACTTCACGCGCACGAACGGCCGCATCACGTTTGCCTTCAAGTCGCAATCGGGACTCGCGCCTGTTGTGACCGATCAGACGACGGCGGCCACGCTGATTGCGAACGGCTACAACTTCTATGGTCAGTACGCGACGGCCAATCAGGGGTTCGCGTTCTTCTACAACGGCTCGGTCGGCGGCAAGTTCAGTTGGCTCGATGAGTACATCAACGAGATCTGGATGACGAACCAGCTCCAGCTCGCAATGCTGAACCTGCTCGCGAACGTCCCGTCGATCCCGTACAACTCCGCCGGTTACGCGATGGTGGCTGCGGCATGTAACGACCCAATTGCCCAAGCCGTCAACTTCGGTGCGATTCGTGCAGGAGTCTCCCTGTCGGCTTCGCAGATTGCGCAGGTCAACAACCTCGCGGGCGTGGCGGTCGATTCGATTCTCTCGACGCGCGGCTGGTATCTGCAAATCAAAGATCCCGGCGCACAAGTCCGCGGCATGCGCCAATCGCCCAGCATGACCCTCCTTTACATGGACGGCGGCGCGGTGCAGCAGCTCAACCTCGCGTCAGTTGTCGTGCAGTAACCCTCGTCCCGTCTAGCAAACCCCGCTTCGAGCGGGGTTTTTCATTTGGAGCATTGAATGTCCACGATTACCTCGGCTAACGCCGTCTACATGCTGGCGGTGACGGGCCTGTTTCCGGTGCCGCAGCGACTCGAAGGATTCGCGGCCGACGACGTGTTCGACACCGAAGCCCTGACCGTCGCAGAAGTCGTGATGGGCGTCGACGGCAGGCTGTCCGCAGGCTACACGCCGGTTCCGGTCAAGCAAAACATCTCCCTGCAAGCCGACAGCCCGTCGATCCAGTTGTTCGAAACGTGGTACCTCGCGCAAAAGGCGGCCAAGGAAGTCTACTTCTGCTCAGGCATCGTTCGACTGCCAAGCGTCGGCCGTTCGTATGTGCTCACCAATGGCGTCCTGACGAGCTACCCGTCGATCTCGGATGCGAAGAAGACCCTCCAGCCACGTAAATTTTCGGTCACATGGGAAAGCGTGACGGGCGCGCCGATCTAAGGACTGACACATGGCACGCAAATCCATCACGTTCACGGTCGCTGACGATAACCGTGACAAGGCCAAGGTCTTCGTCTTGACCGAAATGCCCGCATCCAAGGCCGAACGGTGGGCGCTTCGCGCGCTCTCCGCACTGGCTGCGTCGGGCATGGAAATCCCTGATGACGTCGCCAGTTCCGGCCTCGCTGGCGTCGCTCGCATGGGCCTGCAAGCGTTCGGCGGTCTGGAATGGGACAAGGCCGAGCCGCTGATTGCTGAGATGTTCGAGTGCATCACGATCATCCCCGATCCGAGCAAGCCGAACGTCACACGCGCACTGATCGAGGACGACATCGAGGAAGTCGCTACGCGCCTGAAACTGCGCATCGAAATCTTCAAGTTGCACGTCGATTTTTTTACCGCCGTCAGCCCCTCGATCTCGGCTTAGGGGGTGCTGATAGCAGCGTTCGATTGGCCGATTACGTCAATGTCCCCAAGTCCATCGGCTTCGTCGTGTCGAAGGGTCTGGCGAAGCTGCACGAACTCGATAGCGTGTACGGCTCCGAGGACTTGTGGGACTTGATCGAAGTCGCCGTAGTTGACGCGCACAACGAACGCATACTTGCTGAGAAGGTGGATTAGCGTGGCTGATGTCAGCGCGAACATTTTCTACGTGTACCGTCACTCCAGAAATGATACGGGTTCCGTGTTTTACATCGGAAAGGGCAAAGAGAATCGCGCCTATCAAGCGGATCGCGGACGTAACAATCACTGGCGCAACATCGTGCGCAAAGCTAACGGGTTTTCCGTTGACTTCATCATCAATGGCATATCCGAAGAGTTATCGCACCTCGTAGAAATTGAGGCTATAGATTGCTATCGTCGGCGCGGGATTTCTCTCGCAAATATCACAAATGGAGGCGAAGGGGTTTCTGGTCTCCGCCACTCCGAAGAGACGAAGGCTGTTATCAGGGAAAAGCGGAAACGCCAGAATGTCGTTTTCAGCCAAGAAACAAGAGAGAAGATCGCGGCCGCACAACGCGGAAAGAGTCGCGGGCCAAATCCCGAGCATAGCGCCCGTCTTACTGGGCGAAAGCTTTCCGATGAGCATAAGGCAAAAATCGGAGCCGCCCATACGGGCATGAAGCGCAGTGAAGAGGCGCGCGCCGCTATGTCCGCAGCGCAGCGCGGGCATCCAGTCAGTGAGGCAGCACGCGCAAATATGTCTGCGGCGCACAAAGGCAAAATTCATCCGGAAAGCGTCAAAGAAAAGATGCGAGAAAGTCAGCGCTTGCGGTGGGCAAAGATAAAGGAGGCGAAGTGTGGCCACGATTATTGATGCGCTCCTAGTCACACTTTCGCTTGACTCCAAGGGCTTTAAGCAAGGGTCTGCCGACGCTGAAAAATCGCTGAAGCAGACCAGCGAGGCGTCGAACAAGGCCGCGAAGGAGATCGAGGCCAACGGCCGGAAAGCCGCGCAATTCTTCGGCGCGATCAAGGTCGAGGCCCTGTCTCTGCTCGCCATCTTCACCGCGGGGATGGGCCTGACGGAATTTGCCTCGAAGACGATCGCGTCCGCGCAGCAGCTTCAAAACCTTTCAAGCAATCTTCAGCAATCGGCAAGCGAAGTCAAGGCGTGGGAGGGTGTATTCACTCGTGCCGGCGGATCGGCTCAGGATGCGACGGCACTCTTTTCGCGCGCTGCTGACGAGATCGGCAAGCTGAAGTCGGGGCAAGGCGTCGGCCAGGCCCTGCAAGCCATCGGCATGTCGGGCGGCAATCTCAGTGAGGCGATGAAAGGCCCGCGCGAGATGGTGATGGAGGAGGCGCGGGTACTCGAAAAGCTCAATGCGATCGACCCGCTGCTGGCTCGCTCGCGCGCCCAGATGATGGGCTTGAGTGACGCGCAATTCAGCGTCATGAAGCAGGGCCCGGCAGCGCTTGAGGCGCAGGTCGCGGCGCAAGAAAAGCTCAACGGCCTGAATGATGCGCAGATCAAAAAGCTCGCCCAAGTGCAGGCGATGTGGCAGGACTTCAAGACCGGCCTGGAGGGAGTTGCTACATCAATCATCGGAGACCTTGCCCCGGTACTCGAAGCAGTATCGACTTGGGCCGCTAAGCATGGGCCGGCAATCGGTGCGGCAATAATTGCAATCGGTGCGGCCATTGTCGCCGCAATGACGCCCGCTGCTGTTGCTACGCTGGCTGCAACGTGGCCCGTGCTCGCATTGGCGGCGGCCATCGCAACCGCCGCTGCCGGCATAGGCTACCTGTACGAGCAATGGACGACATTCACGAACGGCGGCAAGACCTCGTTCGATAGCCTGTTCCGATTCCTGCAAGACACGTGGAAAGCGATCAAATCGCTGTTCTTCGGCAATGCCTCTGAGATTCGCGCGGCATGGAAGAAGCTGTTCGGCGACATTGGGGATATGTGGGATGACCTCATCCACGCATTCACCAAGGCCGGCCCCGCAATCCTGCAAGCGTTCAAGAGCGGCCTCGCATCCGCCTTCGATTGGGCCAAGGGACGCGTGAAAGCGATCTGGAATGCGATCACGGGCGGCAAGGATGAGAATGCTCAGGAGGCGTCGCCCGCCCCTGCCAAGGCCGCACCCTCGACCGTCGCAGCTGTTAAACAGGCCGTCAGCAATGCTGCGAATGGAGCTGCCGACTCCGCTTTTGGCGCTCTGATCTCGAAGGGCGAAGGCGACTATGACAGCGTGAACCGCGGCGCAAAACACGGGTACAAGGCTGGCAAGGAAAACCTTGCGGGCATGACGATCAGCGAAGTAATGGCGCATCAAGACGCCGGAGACTTCAAGGCGGCTGGGCGTTATCAGGTCATGCCGGAAAACCTCAAGGCTGCTGCAAAGGCGCTGGGGCTGAGTGGCGGCGAAAAGTTCGATAAGGCCACGCAAGACCGGGTATTCGAGCAATACCTGCTGAAGAACAAGCGCAAGGCCATCGGCGACTATCTGAGCGGCCAGAGCAACGATCTTCATGCGGCAATGAAGGCGGCGGCGAAGGAATGGGCGAGCGTCGCCGATCCCGATACCGGCAAGAGCTATTACGCGGGCGTCGGTAATAACAAGGCGTCGATCTCTGTCGATCAACTGGCCTCGGCACTTCAAAGCGCACGCGCATCGCAATCTGGCCGCGGGAACTCAACCAGCTCAAGCGAAGTGAATATCCAGCAGGTCACGATCCAGACGCAGGCGACAGACGCGCAGGGCATGGCGAAGGATGCGCAAGCCGCATTCCAGAAGCATCCGCTGATCGTGCCGCAGGCCAACTTAGGGCTGACGTAAGGTGCCAAATATCCTGTTTCCCAATGTCCCGAATGTTGCGGGCGTTCCTGCATTGCTGAGGAACGTCTCCAACATCGGGACGGCGGTTGCTGGCGCGCTCGCCGTTGTCAACAAGTACGGTTCGCTGTCGAATTTCCTCGCGCCGAAATGGGGGATTTTCCAAGCGGATGACCTAACGCCGGTCGCGATTGCCGACTCGGTTGTTTCGGTCGACTACCACCAAGACAGCCGGATTTCCGACTTTCCGGTTGAGGCCGGTTCGTTCGGCTCGTACAACAAGGTGGCGACGCCCTACGATGCCCGCGTGCGGCTTTCGTGTGGGTCTGATCCGGCTACGCGGGCCGCGTTTTTGCGCGACATCGAACTGGCAGTTTCGTCCACGACCCTGTACCACGTCGTCACGCCAGACAAGACGTATCTCAGTGCAAACATCGTCGCCTACGACTACCGGCGCGAGCAGCACGCGGGCGCAGGGCTGATTGTTGCCGACATCATCCTGCGCGAAGTCCGGCAGATCGCCCTTTCGATGTACTCGAACAGCAACGCGATCAGTGCTGACAAGGCCGCATATCCAAGCAGCGTGAGTCCGTACAGCTTCGGGCAAGTGCAAGCAGCGGCGCCGACCACGACTCAATCCGCACTGTTCGGGCCGACAACCTCGATTCTCTAGCCATGCTCGTCATCCCCCTGTCGGCAACGCCTTCGCAGACATTGAATGTCCTGCTTGCGTCGCAGCAATGCAAGATCAATGTGTACGCGAAAACGACGGGCGTGTTTCTCGACCTGTACGTGAAAGACGCGCCGATCATGACGACCGTTATCTGCCGGGATCGCGTCAAGCTTGTTCGTCAGGCGTATCTCGGCTTCACCGGTGATCTCGTATTCATTGATACGCAAGGCTTGACTGATCCCGTCTATACCGGATTTGGCAGTCGATACCTGCTGATCTATCTCGAAGCGACCGATCTATGAGCTTCACAAAGAAACGGATCGACGTAACGATAAAGCTAGGGAAAGGCCAGTTTGGCGAGGACGGAGTTAATGACACTGTGACCCTGACGGGGCATCGGACAATCGTCAATATCTCAGCCCCCGGCGGAGGCTCGATGGGGGCGCTGCAAATGCGCATGTACGGCCTGACGCCCGACCTCATGAACAAGCTGACGACCATCGGGCCAATCAATGCAACGGTAGTCAAGAACTCAGTCTACGTTTCCGCGGGCGACGAAACTGGCATGAGCCAGATCTACGCCGGAACGATCAGCGAGGCATGGGGTGACTTTCAACCCCCGCCCGACGTGTCATTCAACATCGTTGCATTGTGCGGGTTGATTGAGGCGGTTAAGCCGATCCCGCCCGTCAGTTACAAAGGCCCGACCGATGCCGCAACGATCATGGCGAGCATCGCTAAGACGATGGGCGTCGCGTTTGAGAACAATGGCGTAACGGCTCAGATTCACGATCCGTATTACCCGGGCACGGCGTGGCAGCAGGCGCAGACATGCTCAATGGCGGGCGACTTTCGCATGGTGCTGGATCGCGGGACGCTGGCGATCTGGCCAAAGAGTGGCGCGCGCGGCGGTGGCATCCCGCTTATCTCGCCTGCAACGGGACTTGTTGGTTACCCAGCGTTTTCCAGCAAAAACCTAACCATCACTTGCACGTTTAACCCGAACATCATCCCGGGCGGCCAGATTGATGTGCAGAGCAGCATCACGATGGCGCGCGGGCGCATGAATGTCGTCGGTGTTTCGCACGCGATTGAGAGCGAGCGGCCTGGTGGGGCATGGTTCACGCGTATTGAATGCTTTCCGGCGACCTCAACCGGCACAACGTAATGACGATCGAAAACGGCTACAAGGGAACGCAAGATCCCGCCTCTAGCACGTCCGATTTCAACGCGCACTCGTTCCTGATCCGCCAAATCCTGAACCAGATCAGCACGGCGACGCTGGTGCAGGTCAAGGCAGTCACGAATAACGGCGGCATCTCGCCGGTCGGCTTCGTGGACGTGCTGCCGCTGGTGAATCAACTGGACGGCTACAACAACGCCGTGCCGCATGGCGTCGTGCATAACGTGCCGTACTTTCGCCTCCAAGGCGGCGGCAACGCCGTCATCATCGACCCACAGGTCGGAGACATTGGCATCTGCGTGTTTGCTGACCGCGATATCTCTTCGGTGAAGGCGAACAAGGCGCAGGCCAATCCGGGATCCAAGCGCAGGTTCGACATGGCAGATGCCCTATACATAGGTGGGGTGCTTAATGGCACGCCGACACAGTACGTCGCGTTCGCGGCCGGGGGCATTACGGTTAGTTCGCCTACCAAGGTGACGATTTCCGCGCCCACGGTCGAAGTGGACGCGCCGTCAATCATCCTGAATGGCTCGCTTCAGCAGGGTCAAGGGTCGAACGGCGGTAACGCAACGATCGGCGGCACGCTCACGGCAACCGTGGATGTGGTCGGCGGCGGCAAGAGCCTGAAATCGCACGTTCATAGCGATCCGCAGGGCGGCAACACGGGGGTGCCGGTTTGAGAGTAAAATAGCAACTGCTGCGGATAGGAGGCATCCGACAAACCGGCGTCACTCACCGGCTTCCGCAGCCCCTCAACGAGTGCGTATGGAGTGATACGGTGAGCAAACAACTGACGGCCGCAAGAGCCAGAGAATTAATCGACTACGACCCGGAGACGGGCGAGTTTAGGTGGAAGGCAACGCGAGGCAGGGCAAAAGAAGGCGAATTGGCAGCACGTCGCACCGCAGATGGAAGGGCGCTGCTCAGGCTCGATGGCGCGCTGTTCCAGGCCGCTCACATTGCCTGGCTTATGTCCTATGAGAGTCTTCCGGCTGGTGAGCTGCATTATCGAAATGGCCTGCGATATGATTGTCGCATTGACAATCTAATTGAGCCGTCTTCATATAGCAGCGAATTGACGGCCGAAATTGCACGAGAATTGCTGGCATACGACCAAGAAACTGGTGAGTTTCGCTGGAGATTGGGGCGAGGCCACATTAAAGCTGGAGACATTGCGGGGCATCTTCAAGAATACAAGGGCGGAAAGTTCTACAGGGTTATCCGCATTCTTGACTCGCTCCATCTTGCGCATCGCATCGGCTGGCTGATCGCCACTGGCAAATTCCCAGAGGGGGATTTGGATCACAAGGATGGCGACTCTCTCAACAACCGATTTCTAAATTTGCGAGATTCAACGCATTCGCAGAACATGCAGAACACCGTTAGGCGCTCCGACAATAAGTCGGGATTCAAGGGCGTCAGTTGGGATGCGGCGAATAGCAAATGGGTCGCCAGAATTCGGATTCCCGGAGGAAAATACAAGAATCTCGGCAGATTCCTAGACCCAGAAGATGCGCATCGCGCATATTGCTCCGCAGCCAATGAGTTATTCGGGGAATTCGCCAGATACGCATAGCGAATCAATGCCTCACATAAGCCCGCTTCGGCGGGCTTTTTTATGGGCAAATGAAATTGAAAACACTCCTGCTTGACCGAACATACAACGACCTCGTCCTCGATGCCAACGGCAACATTGCGCTAGCCGATGAGCCGTACAGCATCGCGCAAGACTGCGCATCGGCGGTGCGCACGTTTCTCGGCGAGGCGATCTACGACACTTCCCTCGGCATCCCCTATTTCGACCAAGTGCTCGGCCAATGGCCTCCCGTCTCGCTCATTCAAAGCCTGATCGAACAGCAAGCGCTGACTGTTCCTGACGTAGTGCAGGCCAAGTGCGTCATCACTGATTTCTCGAATCGAACAGTCACCGGGACGATTGAAGTCATCGATACGACCGGCCAGGCGCACAACGTAACCTTCTAGGCGGATTCATGGCAGTAACCAACGTTCCGAGCGTAGTGTTCGGCGCGACGGGCGTCGTTTTGCCTGCCGAAGCCGATGTTCTGACCGGCGTTCAGTCGGATATCAATCAGGCTTTTGGCGGCGGCGTCAATCCGGCCTTGAACACGCCGCAAGGTCAGTTATCGCAATCGCTCACGGCAATCATTGGTGACAAGAACAACCAGATCGCCGAAGTCGCCAATCAGGTCAACCCGGACTACGCCGATGGCCGCTGGCAGGATGCGATCGGGCGCATCTACTTCATCGACCGCAACCCCGCCGAGGCGACCGCCATCAATGTGACGTGCGTTGGCCTGTCTGGCACGGTGATCCCGGTTGGCGCAAAAGTGTCAGATGCTAACGGCAACATTTACGCCTGCACCGCAGCAGGCACGATCCCGACTGGCGGCTCAATCTCGCTGCAATTCGCCTGCGCGGTGTATGGGCCGACCGCCGTACCGGCTACGGTGTCGATCTATCAAACTGTCGTCGGATGGGATACGGCGACGATCACTGGCGGCACCGTCGGGAGCAATGTCGAAAGCCGCGCCGACTTCGAGTATCGCCGAAGGAATTCTGTTGCACTGAATGGCAAGGGCTCTCTGCCCTCGATCTATGCCAACGTCTTCGCCGTATCGGGCGTGCTCGATGTCTATGTCGCGGAGAACACGACAAACGCACCTATCACGGTCGGTTCTTCGAATTATTCACTGGCTCCGCATTCGATCTATGTTGCAGCGGTGGGCGGCACTGCCGCGAATATCGCACAAGCGATCTGGCTCAAGAAAGACGTGGGCGCGGATTACAACGGCAATACGTCCGTCGTCGTGACCGATACGAGCGGATACAACATCCCCTACCCGACGTACACGGTCAAATATCAGGTTCCAGCCTCGCTTCCGATCCTGTTTGCGGTGCAGATTGCCAATAACTCGGCGCTGCCGTCGAACATCGTCGCGCTCGTGCAGAACGCGATCATCTCGGCATTCTCGGGTGGAGACGGCGGCCCGCGTGCGCGTATCGGTTCGACCATCTTCGCCAGCCGATTCTATAGTCCCGTCGCGGCCATTGGCATGAATGTCTCGATCCTGTCGATCCTGATCGGAACCTCGTCAGCGACGCTTGCCTCGCTGACTGTCGGCATCGATCAATCTCCGACTGTTACGGCGGCAAACATCTCCGTCACGTTGGTGTAGTGCGCCACACACTCAAGCAATCCTATATAATTTACATGTCAGCATCTCGTTGAGTATAGGGTGATCATGAGCATTCAAAAGCCTAGGAAGCCGCTAACGGAAGAGCAAAAAGCCCGACGCAAAGAGTACAAAAAAGCGTGGAATGCAGCGAACAAGGAAAAGGTTGCCGCGTACAACCGAGAATGGATAGAAAAAAATCCAGATCGAGCCAGGGAATCAAGGCGGCTGTGGGCGGTCAAAAATCCAGAGAAAATTTCGGAAAAAGATAGTAAGTATCGCGCAAATAACGCTGAAAAACTCCGAGAACTGTCAAAAACAAATTACGAAAAAAATAAAGAAGCGCTCTCCCTGTATTATCAAGAGAGATATGTGTTTCATAGAGATGAAATTTTGGAGAGAAACGCCGCATGGAGATCCGCAAACCCAGAGAAGGCGCGGCTTTTTTGTATAAATAGGCGAGCGCGTCTGAGGGCTCAGAATGGAAAACTGTCGTCTGGCATAATTGACCGATTGATGGAATTGCAAAGAGGGAAATGCATTGTATGTAAGGTTTGCCTAAGAAAGTCCGGGCATCATCTTGATCATATTGAGCCACTCTCAAAGGGTGGAGTGAACTCAGATGAAAACATGCAATTGCTGTGCCCGACCTGCAATCGCAAAAAATCTTCGAAAGATCCAATTAAGTTTATGCAAAGTCATGGGCTTTTATTGTGATAAATATAGAACAGACTATACTTAGTCAATACGCCAACTCGTCAACGATAGTTCAACTCATTCGCAATATGAATGAGTACATCGACCCAAGCCAGAATATTAATGATTTTTTTGATTCCGTCTGGAACATCGATACGGCGGTCGGCTTTGGCTTGGACATCTGGGGGAAGATCGTCGGCGTTGGCCGCAATCTGACGATTCCGGCTGGCGCGGCGAACTTCGGGTTTAAAGAAGGGCTGAACTATCAACCATTCGGGCAAGCACCGTTTTATAACGGAACGGTCGCGGCGAGCACATATACGCTGACCGATTCGGCTTACCGAAAGCTGATCCTTGTCAAAGCGCTGGCGAACATCTCGCAATGCACAGCGCGAAGCTTGAATCAACTGCTGCAAAACCTGTTCTCGACGCGTGGTCGCTGCTACGTGATTGATGGCGGCGGGATGACGATGCGGTTTGTTTTTGAGTTCGCATTGCTGCCGTATGAAATCGCAATCTTGACGCAATCCAGTGCAGTTCCTCGTCCGGCCGCGGTGAATGCGAAGGTGGTGCAGTTCGATTCGCCGACAACCTTCGGATTTCAGGAGCAGGGCATTGGCCCGGTGAATCCGATCCCCCCCCCCCAGATCTACCGCAACGACTGGCAAGGCAACCAGTTGCTGTATGCGACGCCGAGAACGAACGCGTTGAAGCAAAGTGGCGCACTGTTCAATAGCCCATGGATTTCCGGTTCTGCCGGCTACATGGGGGCAGTCACATCGTCAACGGACATTGCGGCACCGGATGGCTCTGCCTCGCCTGTTTCGAAGGTGACAATAACGGCGAGTTCGAATTTGTGTGTGCGTCAAAGCGGGCTTTCTGTTGCGGCAGGTCAGCAGGTCGTCAGTGCATGGATGTATGTGCCATCGGGGCAGCCCGGCGTATCCAATTTCCGTTTTGCGGTCGATTGGAACGACACGGACGTTGGCGCTCTCAACGTTTATTCCACGTTTGACCGGTGGGTAAGGGTGATCAGCGTCGCAACGCTGACAGCCACGAGAACGCAGGTTGATTTTGACATCACGCAGTCGTCTGGAAATCTGCCGATCGGCACGGTTTTTTATCTCGACTTCGCACAAACGGAGCCGGGTTCGACGCCTACCAGCTACATCCCCACCACCACCGCTGCGGTGACGGTGACGGATTATGTGCTGTCGGGAGGCGTAGTCACTCTTCCGGTTCCTCTGCCATCAGGAGCATCGCTCAACTGGACTGGAAGTTACTTCAGTCAAGTCCAGAACAAGAACATCGCCGTCTCGAACCTCGGATTTGGGGCTGGCACCGGCGCACAATCCATCTATGCGCTTAGCGGTCTATTTTCTGGCGCCTCGCCACAAAACTTCGGACACGGCGTTTTCTTCAATCAATCGACTGGCCTGCTAAACGCGGCCTGATCAACATCCCCGCATCACGCAAGCCCGCCTCGAGCGGGCTTTTTTGCGTCCATAGGATACACATGCAAGCCTCGAATATCCCGTCGAAGGTTCCGCTTCCGTTCGCCAATAGCGGCACGAAAAACGCGATTCCGACCGCATCGCAGATCGGCGTTACGCCGGGCGCAGCCTCGCTGACCGACGGATTCCCGCCGCTGACGATGACGCCCCTTGCGTCGGGCGGCGTTCCGCCTGCCGGCGCCGACTTCAACGGCATCCTGAACCTGATCACCGCGATCCAGCAATGGCAGTCGGCGGGCGGTAACTTCAAGTACGACTCCGCGTTCTCGACGTCGGTTGGCGGTTACCCGAAAGGTGCCGTGCTGGTCAATTCGACCAATGACGGCATGTGGTTCAACCTGGCCGACAACAACACGACCAACCCGGACGCGACGGACGGCAGCGCGGCGAACTGGGCACCGATCGATGCCTATGGCGCGACGTCGCTTGCCCTCACAAATGCCAACGTCACACTGACGCCAGCGCAGTTTTCGAAGCCGATCATCGTTCTGACCGGCGCGCTGACCGGCAACGTTCAGTTGACGATGCCGAAGCTCGTCGGCACGTGGTATGTCGTCAACAGCACGACTGGCGCGTTCACGGTTTCGATGCTGACGAGCGGCGGGACGTTGATCCAGCTCGCGCAAGGCGGAGCTGCATGGGTACGCGGCGACGGCACAAACGTGCTCAATGACGCCCTCCAAATCGCCCCCGCCACTCAGAGCCAGCATGCGGTGCAGTTGGGGCAGGTAGCGGGCGTTGTCGGCTCGGCGCGCAATCTGGCGATGAGCGTTACGGCGGCAAGCGCCACGGCCACGCTCACGGCCGACGAGATCGTCGTTGAGTCGGCGCTCGGCGGCCTGCGTTACTGTCTCGCGAACTTCAACAAAACCATCAACCTCGCGACGACTGGCGCGGGTGGCATGGATACGGGCAGTGCTCCGGTGAGCGGCTTCGTCGCGCTGTACGCGATCTACAACCCTACGACCGGTGCGAGCGCACTGCTTGCGAGGAACGCGACGAGCGCGGTGCAGCCGAACGTCTATGGCGGGGCAAACATGCCGGCTGGTTATATGGCGAGCGCGCTGGTGTCGGTGTGGCCGACAAATGGGAGCGGACAGCTCGTGGCGGGGTATCAGAATGGGCGGACGTTCTATCCGGTGTCGACTGCGATATTCTCGACTACGACGACAGTAACGTCGTACACGTTATTGAATATTTCCAATGCGGTACCGCCGAATGCGATCAAGTTCGGTGGGATATCTATCGCACAGGCCACGAATCCAACTTCGTCAATTGGCACCTCTCTAGCGGCATCTGCGGCAGGGATTGGCGGCCAGACTTGTCAGGCGGGCGGCTACTCTGGAACGGGACAGACCGATTCACCCTTTACGATCCCACTGATCACGCCGCAGACCATCTATTACACCTTCGTGGCACCGGGTGGAACTTCTCCGTCGCTAACCATTTACTCGTCCTTTTATGAATTTTAAGGAGTGAGCATGCTTCTCGTCCAATTTTCAGACTCGACGCAGGAAACCATCATCGCATTCTTGCCTGGTCTGCAAGACCCGGTCGTCTTTCCGAATCAGGGAGAGGTTGATTCAACTGATCCTCGCTGGAAAGCTTTTTGCCATAACCTTCCTGATACTGTTCAGGCATCCATGCCGAGTTAGTTGATGCTTGTTCGTAGTCGCTTGTTGTCGCTTGCGTTTATCGAAAGCAATGGCTTCTCAATCAGATACCAACTAATCGAGGCGATCGCGATCGTGACCGCCGCAGATGCGATCGTGGCGGATAAAATTGAGTGCCGACCGATCGGCGTGCTATAGAAAATATAGCTGCCGATCATAAGATGGTACAGGTAGATGCCGTAGCTAATTCTGCCAACATAAAGCGTTACTGGGTTGCACAAGACTTGACTACGTTTCGTCGATCGACCAAGCCATGCAATTAGCCATGCCGAAAGCATCGCGATCGCAGTTCCGGTGAGGGAAATGCTCCAGAGGTCATTGCCTCGAATGCTCATTACCAAAATGAAGGCAAGTAGTGCCGCGCCCAATGCTCCGATCACGTTCAGCATTTGATGCCACGTCTTCCGCGCCTCGGTTACCGCGGCGATAGCTCCCGCTGCCAAGCAGTCAAGATTCGAACTCGGAGCGTAAAGCGCTGCCTGCATGTTGTGAAGGTGAGCATCGAAATACCAGCGCGATACCGGCGAGACAACCATCATGCAGGCGATGACGATAATCAGGTTCCGTTTGTAGCAGGCGATCAGCAAGAAGGGCCAAAACAGGTAAAACTGCTGCTCAACTGACAGCGACCAAAAATGGATAGGGAATAGAAAGGCGCCTTTTATTGAGAAAAAGACGTTCGACAAAAACGACATGTGCCAACCTATTCCACCGTCCACGAAGCCCGGGTGTACGAAATAGATGAAAGCGATGGTCAAGAAGTAAATCGGCCATATCCTGATGATGCGTCGAGCGAAAAATCTACGCAAATCAATGTTTCCATTGCTCTGCGCCTGCTCTGCGAGCAGGCGCAGCGTGATGACGTATCCGCTGATCGAGAAGAACACGTAAACGCCGACGAGCCCCCAATTGATCGGATATGCGAAACCGGGAACCCAATGGCTCAGCATCACTGCGACGACAGCAACGGCGCGTAGAGCGTCTAGTTCAGGCCGATATTTCATCTCGAAAGTGGCGAATGGAAACGTCTGATTTTATACGATAGAGCGCACACTCATCCTGCGCGTAAGCAGTACGCTTAAACCAGCCGCCTTCTGGCGGCTTTTTCTTTACGTGGGCTCGATGAAGAGCGACGTCGTTGCGCGCGCGGTGCCGGTGCCGCAACAGCCGCGGATGCAGCCGCGGGTGCCGCGACGGGCGATGCCTCAATTGGCGCGGATGCCGACTCGGCAACGGCCGCCGCGTCAACTGGCTTTGCATCCGATGCCGCCAGCACCGGGCCAGCCACCGGCACAAGAGCGCTCGCCCTTACCGGTTGCGCCGGATCATCCCCGCCACACGCAGCCAACGACACAACCACGAAGACGAGCGCCGCCCTCACGGCGAGCGCGATATTCCTGTTCTTCATTGTTTTTTCCTCGATTGATGGCCTTCGGGCCGAGTGAATCCGCCGTTTGGCGGTCTACATCAGCCGCCTTGCGCGGCTTTTTGCGTCCGTCCCGGTTGTACGCACTACGCGCGGCGATCCCGGGCGGCGAGCCGCTTATTTTTCCCGGTAAAGCCTTGCCAGATAAGGCGTTAGCGGTGGGCAGCGTCGGCGCTGCGCGACCGGCCCGGAAATCCACCCATCACATACCCAGCCCGCCCCGCGCGGGCTTTTTGCTTTCTGGCTCCCGATAGGTCGACGGACTGAACGCGCGGTTCCCCCTGGCCGCGCCCTCGGGAGTTTCTATTCAGGGGTTTTAGGGGAAGCCCCATGCAAAACATCGTTCACGCAACGTTCGAAGGTTTGGCTGTCCGATTCACGGATGACGGCTGGTTTAACGCAACGGCCGCAGCCCGCCACTTCGGGAAACGTCTCGATCACTGGCTGGCCAGCTCTGAAACGGCCGCATACATAGCTGCACTGGCCGAAGCTCTTAACTCACCGGATTCCGGGGAGTTTGTCCGCGCCAAAGAGGGGCGCGGCGGCGGTACTTGGCTACACCCGAAACTCGCGGTTGCCTTCGCTCGCTGGTGCGATGCGCGATTCGCCGTCTGGTGCGACATGCAAATTGACGGCTTGATCCGCGACGGCTATGCGCGCATCAGTGACGCGGAGCGCTCGCACTGGCAGCAACTGCTTCAACTTGAAGCGAAGGATCAAACGTCGCTCATTCGAGCGTCCTTCGGCTCGCACTTGATGCTTCAACGAAAACGAGACTTGCCGGCCATCCAGGCCGAACGAGAACGACTCAGCAGCATCGTTCAACCATCCCTCCTCAACTAACCCGGCTCCGGCCGGGTTTTCTTTTTCTGAGACCACATGGACTACTCGACCATTGCCGGGGTCGGCGGCTCTGCTGCGACTGGCGTTTTTGCGGTGCTTGGCTGGGTGCTCAAGCGTTCGGTATCGCAACTGGACAAGAAGATCGAGGCGCACGACGAAGCCATTCAGAAGCGGGCCGATGAACTCGCTGCGTTCAAGCTCCATGCCGCGGAGAGTTACGTCACGAATTCCGCGCTCGAGAAGGCGATTGATCGGTTCAGCGCGGCGATTGATGCGGTCTACAAGAAGCTTGAGCGCATTGACGACCGGTTGGCTGAAAAGCAGGATAAGCAATGATCCTTAGTCCCCAAATCATCGCCGCCTCAACAGGCTGCACGTTGCTGCGCGCGAGTCAGTGGCTCACCTCGCTCCAACCCGCCTGCGACAAGTACGCGATCAATACGCCCCTGCGTCTCGCTGCGTTTCTGGCGACAGTGGGCGTGGAGTCGGGCGCGCTGGCGTGGACGGCTGAGATATGGGGGCCGACAGCCGAGCAGAAGGCCTACGAGCCGCCATCGCGCAAAGCGTCCGAGCTCGGCAACACGCAAGCGGGCGACGGCTTTCGATTCAAGGGCCGCGGACTCTTGCAAATTACCGGTCGCCGCAACTACCTACTCTGCGGCATCGGCATTGACCTTGATCTGATCGCGCATCCGGAATTGCTCGAACAACCGGAGCATGCGTCCATGAGCGCAGCTTGGTATTGGTTTAACAGGCGCCTCAACGATCTGGCGGACGACGGCAATTTCCTTGGGCTGTCGCGCGCCGTGAATCTCGGGAGCGTTGCGTCGAAAGCCATGCCGAATGGATGGACGGAACGGCTGGCGCTGTATGGCGCGGGAAAGAAAGCAATGGGAGTGACGCAATGAGCAAAGCGAAGATCATCCGCGACAGCGAAGGCCGGTTCTACGGCATCAAGTGGATTTGCCCGGGATGTGAAGCCGGTACGCGTGGCTCGGGCGTTCATCTTTTGCCGGTGAACTGGCTTCCGCCTGGCGAAACAATGGAGTCGCCGCACAACGCTGGCAAGCCGCATTGGAGCTTCAACGGTGACATGGAGCGGCCGGTGTTCGGGCCGAGTGTTCTCAGCACTTGGGACGAGTGGCAGGGTGACGACGTTCCCAAGAAGCATCACGTCTGCCACTCGTTCGTCGGATGCAACGGCGCGCAACCGGGGCAGATCGCGTTCCTCGGCGACAGCACGCACGCGCTCGCCGGCCAGACGGTCGATCTGCCTGACATCGACTGATCCCCGAATCCCATCACCTTCCAGCCCGCCTCGAGCGGGCTTTTTTATGCCCATCGTTCGCCATCTCATAGATGCTGCTCAAGGCAAGCATCCGCTCGGTGCTGCGCGTTCGCCTCATTGGCCGACCGTTCGAAAGCAACACCTCGAGAATTTTCCGACGTGCGCCGTATGCGGCGGCAAGGTGAAGTTGCAGGTTCATCATCGCCGGCCATTTCATCTCCACCCCGAATTGGAGCTTGAGGAAAGCAACCTGATCACGCTCTGCGAAGCGCCGGGTCGCAACTGCCATCTCATCTTCGGGCACCTGCTCAATTTTCGCAGCTTCAACCCCGATGTGGGTGTCGATGCGCCTGCATGGAATCAGAAGATCGCCAAGCGGCCGATGGCCAACAAGGAGTAATCATGAACAAGACTTCCAGCATCGTTACCGGCGGCTTGACCGTAGGCGCAGCCGAACTCGTTCCGGCTGTCGAGTGGGCGCTCACCGGCTTCCGCGGCCCCGTTCCCGCCAGCGTTTCGTCTCTCGTCGCCGGCCTCGTTGCGGCAGCGCTTCACGCCGCATACAACGCCGTTGCTGCGCGCGCCGCCGCCAAGCAAGACCAACAAGCCGCCCAGCAGTAACCCTCCCCGCCGTTCCTAGGCACCCAATCCCGAAGGTTTCCATGAAGAAGATGCTGCTTCTCGCGGCAGGCGTAGTCACGCTTGCCCTCTCCGCGTGCGCCTCGGCTCCGGCCAGCCAAACGCAAGTCCTCGCCAACGTAAAAACGCAGGTCGTGAAGGCTTGCGCGGTCGCGACGCCGACGATTGCAAGTCTCGAGGCCATGCGCCCGCAGATGACCGCTACCCAAGCGGCCGACCTCGACAAAGCCTCGCTGATCGTCGGCAACGCGTGCTCGGCATCGTCGGTCAGCATCGCGTCCGCCCAAGACCTCGTGAATGTGGCGGTTCCGGCTGCGATCAAGGTCATTGGCGCATCGTCGATGCCTGAGCAGGACAAGACGACGGCGCAGATCGCGCTGACTGCCGCGGCCGTTGCGATTTCGGCGGCGCTGGCTGAGTATGTGCCAGCGGTTCCGGCTTCGGCGTCGGGTGTGTGATGAGGAGGCCGATCCGCGTTGCACTCAGCGGCAGCGGCTTCCGGCTCGGCGCTCACCTCGGAGCACTCCAGGCCATCGAAGATGCAGGCTACGAGGTCATCGAGATTTCGGGGACGAGTGGCGGATCAATCGTGGCAAGCCTGTACGCATCCGGCATGTCGCTGGCCGACCTCAAAAGCCTCTGCCTGTCTCTCGACTGGTCGCCGATGATGAGTTTCTCGCCATGGACACTCATCACGAAGCGAGCGTATTGCTCGGGCAATGCCCTGCTCGACTTCCTGACGGAACAGACGGGCGCCAAGAAGTTTGCGGATGTGCCGGTCGCACTGAAGGTAGTTGCATCCGACCTGCTGACGGAACGTGAATTTGAATTTGGGAAAGCCTCGACGCCGGATGCGCCGATCGCCTTGGCCGCTCGCGCCTCGGCATCGATCCCGCTCGTGTTCTCGCCAGTTGCCTATCAAGACGCGATGTTGGTTGATGGCGGCTGCACAGACAACATCCCTGTCAGCAATCTAACGGTGGATGAGGTGCCGCGCGTTGGCATCTTTCTCGAATCCGGCGACAGTCCGCTAAAGTCCGGCCGATACGGACTTGCAGCACTGGCGCCGCGGATCATCGACCTATTGCTCGCATCGAACGAGGCCTCACACGTCGAACTCGACACGAAGAACGGCGCGACCATCGTGCGAGTGCCGACTGGCTACGCGTCGAGCCTTGACCGCAACATGCCGACCGCGATTCGTCAGCGCTTGATTGACGATGGATATGCAGCCACGAAAGCCGCTCTATCCGCTATGTAACGCCCGCCAGCCGCTCTCATGCGGTTGGCGCACCCCTCTAGCCGGCGTCTTGCGGCGCGTCATTGCCCTCGACATTGGCGCGATCAACAAGTCGCGACAGGCGCCTGCCCAGCTTGTTGGCTCCCCAGCAAACGCAATAACGCTCCTGACTTTCAACGACGCAGGCGTGGCACGGCTCAATGCCCTTCAGTTGCGCAACAATATCTTCAATGTCTGCGCCCGTCTCGGCCTCAATTCTATCAATGACGCGCTGAACTCGATCATCGAATCCGGCCGACGCATTCGACGCAAGCGCCTTGGCGTCTTCCAGTTCCATGATGACGTACCGCTTTTCGCTCACCTTCCCTCCTAGCCCGCAGATTGCGGCGCGTCCGTATCCCATTCCGGATACTCAAACTCGTCGTCCCAGTCGTTCACTTGCGTGTCGCACGAGTCGCACATCCAGTACGCGTATGGGTAGAGGCGCCCATCTGATTTCTCATCCTCGCCAGTGTGATACTCCTCACGCCCGAGAAGCTTGGCGCAACTCGGACAGTGCATCGCAGTCATCCCGCCTCCCCGCGCCCAAGCGCATCAATCAGCCAAACGATTCCGACTGCGCGTCACTCTCCTAGCCCCATCGTCCAAAACTCGATTGTAAGCCATTGTTTTTGCGTGTTAACGTATGTGAATTTCGGTGATATAAATCACGCCACAAAAGCATCATAGCCAGTTGATTTTTAACGTGAAATGGCGTTTTTGCGCCTTGATCCGATGGCAATGA
>NZ_JAHACR010000334.1 GCF_018375725.1 Burkholderia sp.
CCGAAGGAAGGCATCCGTATCCGGTGGTGCGGCCGGGCTTCAAACCCGGTAGGGGGCGTCAGCCGCTCCCTGGTAGGTTCGACTCCTGCTGCCTTCCGCCACAAGGGCTCCGATCATCCCATGCCTACGGAGCCGGCAATCCTCATTCCGATCGTACTGTTCGCGGAGATCGCGGCATCGTCCTCCCCGCCGCGTGTCCGGTGCGCGCTGTCGCGGCGGATCCGCGGAGCGTTTCGCAAGCGGCGCATTCGCCGGACATCCGGCCTTTGCGTCGATGCGCCATGCGGCGCGGTTTCACTGCGGCCGCGTGCGCCTGTCAAGCAGTTTTTCCAGATGTAACAGGGGCGATAGCGTATACGCAACGAAAGCCAAATTTCGCGACAGGGAGGGGCGACCGACCCTTTCACGTTTTTTTGGATTCCAGTTATAGTGCGCGAACGTGTGCCGAGAACAGCCGCATCCTTGTCGCGTCACGCGAATACCGCAGAATCATGCGGGATTCGACGCTTGCCACGGACGAATGGGCGCTTGAATCGATGGCGACGATGATCGTAACGAAGTGCAGTAAACGGACGAAGCAGCCGCTTCGTCGAGCGTTCGTTTGAAGCGGCAGTCAATCCGTATTTGTCTGTTTCTATTTTTCAAGGAGAAGATAATGAAGGTACGTGTCAAGGCTCTGCTGGGCGGGATCGTCATGGTGTCGTCGCTCGCATGCTATGCGCAGGCCACCACGGCTACGACCGCAGCATCGGGCGCAGCCGCAGCTTCGGCCGCTCCCGTTGCATCGGGCGCGCAAGCCGCTCCGGCGAAGGCACCGGCTACGGCGCGTTCGTCGAAGAAGGCAGACCGTGCAGCGAACCGCGCGCTGTCGAAGAAGGTGTACAAGGCCATCACGAAGGCGCCTGGCATCGGCAACGCGGAAGTCACGGTTTTCGCCCAGGCGAAGACGGGTGCAGTGACGCTCGCCGGCTACGTGACCGACGAGTCCCAAGACAAGGTGGCGCAAGACGCCGCTCGCCAAGTGCCGGGCGTCAAGTCCGTCACGAGCAAGCTGCGCCTGCGCATGGAAGGCGGCGGCCAGTAAGCTGTCCGCATCGACGCGGATGGCTGCCGGATGCCCGGCCTGACGGCAGTGTCCGCGGGCTCGGTCTTCCGGCATTCGCGTGCACGCGCGGCAAACGCGCGTGCACGCGTATTTGCGTCTGGACGGGGCGCAGCACGCAACGCTCAATCGTCAGGCCGACCGCGAACGCGCGATGCGTTTGTCGTGTCCGGCATCCTCCCCGCCTGAATTTCCGCTCTCCTGATATACCGACGATGCATCGCGAACGACATGCAGTTCGCGCGTGCGGATCGGCAGCGAGCATCCGGCCTCGGCAAGTGTCCTACGCACCTGACGCGCGAGGCGCCAGCGAAGCGCCCAGAACGTGTCGGTATGGGCCCACACGCGCAGGTTCACGATCGCCGTGCTGTCGTCGAAACGCATCACCATGACCTCCGGCGCGGGATCCTGAAGCGCATCCGGGTCGTGTCCGGCGAGTACGCGCAGCGCGTCGAGCGCACGGTCGATATCGTCGCGCACGGAGACTTCGATCTCGAGATCCAGCCGGCGCGTCGGGTTGCGCGTGTAATTGCGAATTGCGCTGCCCCAGAGCGAACTGTTCGGTACGTACTCGCAGATGCCGTCCGGTTTGGTCAGGCGCGTCATGAAGAGCCCCACCTCATGGACGGTCCCCGCCACGCCGGCGCCACCGTCGATATAGTCGCCCACCTTGAACGGCCTGAGCAGCAGAAGCATGATGCCGGCTGCGATGTTCTGCATGGTGCCCTGCAGCGCAAGCCCGATCGCGAGACCGGCGGCACCGAGCACCGCGACGATGCTGGCCGTTTCGATGCCGAGCTGCGACAGCGCGCCCACGATCGCGACGATGCGGATGCCCCAGATGCCGACATCGCGGAGAATCGGCCGCAAGGTGTCGTCGACGTGCGCCTTGCTCGCCAGCACGCGGTTCAGGCCGTGGCCGACGCGTTTCGAGATCCACCAGCCGGCCACGAGCAGGAGCAGGCCCGAACAGAGCTTGACCGACAGGGTCGACAGGGTGCTCCAGACGAACGCCCAGCGTTCGGGATGGATGTGGTCGAAAAGCATGTTCACTCGCGTTGTTTCCTGATGATGCCGTTAATGAACGGGGCATCGTAACAGCATGACGGGGGCGGATGCTTCGGAGACGGCCGCCCGGCCGGCATCGCCGACGGTTGAAATATGACAAAATCGGCCATGCGTTCACCGCCTGCGATGCTCTCTTGAACTCCTTTTCCCCTACTGTCCCCATCTCGGTCGTCAACGGTTTCCTGTCCGGCGCGGACCGTACAGCCGTCGCGCGCATGGCCGAGCAGTCGGGCATTCCGCACGAGTTGCTGACGAAGCCGGCGGCGCGCGTGACGCAGGAGCAGTTCTCGACGCTTTACCGGCTGCTGGCGATGGAGCTGGACGACGAAATGCCAGGCATCTTCAGCCGTCCGCTGCGCAACGGGATCCTGAAGTTTCTGTGCCTCAGCCTGCTGGATGCGCCGCGGCTGGAGGTCGCGCTGCATCGTTTCGGCCAGTTCTTTCACCTGATTCTCGACGACTTCCGGCTCGTCTCCCGGCGGGAAGAGGCGCGCGCGGTGGTCGAGTTCTTCGCCAATCCGGACGGTCCGCCAGTCAGCGCGCTCGCGCGGGAATTGATGCTCAAGCTCGTGCACGGCGTGGCGTCGTGGCTGATCCGGCAGAAGATTCCGCTCGTCGAAGCCAATTTCGAATTTCTCCGGCCCGCCATGTCCGGCGATTTGCTGTACCTGTTTCCCGGCCCGGTGCGTTTCGGCAGGGACACTACGTGCCTGGTGTTCGACGCGGCGTATCTCGACCGCCCGATCCGGCAGCGGAAGTCCGACCTGACAGCATTTCTCCAGCGTGCGCCGGAGGACTGGATCTTCGTGTCCTTTACCGAGGAAATGGTGTGCCATCGTGTCCGGCAGCGCATCGCGGACAGCCTGCCGGCGATGCCGACGGTCGATGCCGTCGCGCAACAGCTGCACTATTCGGTGCGCACGCTGTGCCGGCGGCTCGAAGCGGAGGGCACGACGTTTCAGGCGATCAAGGACGAAGTTCGGCGCGACGTGGCGATCCAGCGGCTGACCCGCTCGGACGACGCGATCGCGGCGATCGCCTACGACGTCGGCTTCGACAATCCGACCGCCTTTCATCGCGCATTCCGGCACTGGACCGGCAGCACGCCGGCCGCGTATCGGCACACGAAACTCACATGAGCCGCGCGCCATCGCACGGCGGCGATTGGCAGCATTTGTCAGCGAAAGGGCAGGTTTGGGTATCGGAGCGTGGCGGGCCGGGCGCTACGATGCTGCATCGCAACCGCGCTTCACGGCAGCAGATCCTGCCATCCAGCGCGCATATCTACGAAGGAGACAGGCGATGAGTTACGTTCCGCCCACCAAGGAAATGACATTCGTGCTGGAGGCGCTGGCGGATATTGCAAGCGTCGCCGCACTGCCGGGGCTCGAGGATTCGAATCTCGAGACAGCCCAGGCGGTGCTCGACGAGGCGGCGAAACTGAACGCCGAGGTCATCGCGCCGCTGAACGTCGAAGGCGACCGCCAGCCGAGCCACTGGCAGGACGGCCGTGTCGTGACCACGGCGGGCTTCGCGGATGCCTACCGTCAATTCGCGGAAGGCGGCTGGCAAGGCGTCGGCCATCCGGTCGAGTTCGGCGGGCAGGGCCTGTCGAAGCTGATCGCCACGCCCTGCATGGAAATGGCCAACGCGGCGAACCTGTCGTTCGCGTTGTGCGCGATGCTGACCGACGGCGCAATCGAGGCGCTGTTGACCGCCGGTTCCGATGCGCTCAAGCAGCGGTATCTGCCGAAGCTGGTCGCGGGCGAGTGGACCGGCACGATGAACCTGACGGAGCCGCAGGCCGGTTCGGATCTCGCGATGGTGCGTTCGCGCGCGACGCGGGAAGCGGACGGCACGTACCGGATCTTCGGCACGAAGATTTTCATTACCTATGGCGAGCACGACATGGCCGAGAACATCGTCCATCTCGTGCTGGCCCGTGCGCCGGATGCGCCGGAGGGCGTGAAGGGGATCTCGCTGTTCGTGGTGCCGAAGTTCATCGTCAACGACGACGGCTCGCCCGGCGCGCGCAACGACGTGCAGTGTGTGTCGATCGAGCACAAGCTCGGCATCAAGGCGAGCCCGACCGCCGTGCTCC
>NZ_JAHACR010000335.1 GCF_018375725.1 Burkholderia sp.
ACCGAGCGCGCGCGCACTCAGCGCGTAGCCGCCCCGGCGCTCTGTGAACGCCGGTCGATCGCCGCGAGCATCTCGACATCGCGTGCCATCATCTCCGGCAGGTTCGCACGCAGGAATTCGACCCACGTGCGCACTTTCGCGTCGATGAAACGGCGCGACGCATACAGTGCGTAGATATTCATCTTCTGCAGAGTGTGCCCGGGCAGCACGCGCACGAGCGACCCGTCGCCCAGCGCATCGATCGCCGAATAGAGCGGCAGCATCCCGATCCCCATTCCGGCGCGGATCGCCAGCGCGAGCGATTCGGCCGTGTTGGTCTGCACCGGCCCGCTCACACGAATCTGTTCCACCCCGTCCGGCCCTTCGAGCAGCCATTCGTGCGTCGGAAACGCGGGCGTCTGCAGCGCCAGGCAAGCGTGCGCGTCAAGTTGCCGCGGATGCGCCGGCGCGCCGTGCGTGCGTAGATAATCCGGTGATGCGCAAAGAATGCTGAAGGTCGAGCCGAGCAAGTGCGACACGAGCTCCGAATCGGGCAGCGACGCCGCGGCGACAACCGCCATGTCGCTCGTCCCGTCGAACAGATCGGGCGTCCGCTGCGACAGCGACAGCTCGACCGACACATCCGGATAGTGCGCGTGATAGCGCGTCAGCGCGGGCAGCACGTAATGATGGCCGACGCTCGCGAAGCTGTGCATGCGCAGCACGCCGGCCGGCCGCTCGTGCGCGCAGCTCGCCTCTTCTTCCGCGCGGTCGACGTCGGCGAGGATCTGCACACAGCGCCGCAGATAGTTCTCGCCGGCCGGCGTCAACGCAAGGCGACGGGTCGAGCGATTCATCAGACGCGTTCTGAGCCGCGCCTCGAGCTCCGACACCGCGCGCGACATCGCGCCGGTCGTCGAATTCAGCGAATTTGCGGCCGCGGTGAAACTGCCCGTTTCGACGACGCGCGTGAAAACCCGCATGTTTTGAAGTGTATCCATCGCTGTCAACAACGTACCAAGAATGTGATATTTTCCTCCTCAAAATGAGATAGATTGTTACACTGCTCGCAACTATCGTTTCCCCGGCGCTGTGTTGATGCTCGCGCGCTACGCCCCTAAAATCGGCAGCCTGCTTACCTGTCGAACGGACATATTCGGGCACGCCTTGCGTCAAGGCCGGCCATCGTATCTCCCACTCTTTCTTCCATGAAGCCACAACCTGCGTTCGAGCAAAATTCTGTCGGCCCGCAACGATGGGAGCAAAAACTCGATCTGCTCTCCAAGCTGGCACGGCAATGGGCCACAAGCGACGGGATGATCTGGCTGCATATGCTGAAGACCGTAACGGCCGCGCTGATGGCGATGGGTATCGCCATGCGGCTCGAGATGTCTCAGCCGAAGATCGCGATGACCACCGTGTTCGTGCTGATGCAGCCGCTCAGCGGCATGGTGTTCGCGAAGAGCTTCTATCGTGTGGTCGGCACGGCGGTCGGCGTGGTCGCCGCATTGGTGCTTGCCAGCCTGTTCGCGCAACAGCCGGATCTCTACATGGCCGGCATCACGCTGTGGATCGGCGGCTGCGTCGCACTCGCCGTGCGCTACCGCAATTTCCGCTGGTACGGCTTTGTGCTTGCCGGCTATACGGCCGCTCTGGTCGGACTGCCGGTCGTGCTGACGCCGCTGACGCTGTTCCAGTTCGCGTTGACACGCGCCGGCGAAGTGGCGGTCGGTATTTTCTGCGCGGCCGCGGTGAGCGGGCTGATTCTGCCGCTGAGTTCCGCGAAGGCGCTGGTGCGCTCGCTGAAAGTGCGCCAGGAAAAATTTCTCGCATTCGCCTCTGCCTCGCTCGCCGGCAACATCGGGCGCGAAGAGTTCGAACGCGAGTTCGCTGCGCTCGTCGATGCGACCGTCTCCTTCGAGTCGAATCGGGCGTTCGCATCGTTCGAAGATCCGCATATCCGCGCGCGCAGCCGCCGTCTCGCACGACTCAATAGCGAATTCATGGATGCGTGCACGCGGCTGTATGCCATCCACCAACTGTTCAAGCGGCTGCGCGCGAACCATGCCGATGCCGTGCTGGCCGCCACGGCGCCGCATGTCGACGCACTCGCGCAACGGCTTGCCGACTTGCGCAACGACGACCCGACACGCGTGCCGCAGCGCATCAAGGATGCACTGGTCGAATTGCGCGCTTTCCACGACACGCTGCCCAAGGCTGCGCGCGAATCGCGCCGCGCCCTCGAGGAGCACGCGCCTGAAGGCCTGCTCGACTACGACACCGCGATGGAGCTGATGTATCGCTTCGCCGGCGAACTCCTTGCCTACGCGGACACCTACGCGTCGCTCGACAACGACACCCACGAGTTCGAGCGCTCGGTCACCCAGTACGAAGTGAAGACGAACCCGTATTTCATCGCTTTCACGTTCCTGCGTACGGTTGTCGCGGTCGGCGCGATGAGCGCCTTCTGGCTCGCGTCGGAATGGCCGAACGGCGCGCTCGCGGTGATCGGCACCGCGATGACATGCGCGCTGAGCTCGACGACGCCGCGCGCGTCGAAATTCGTGGCCCAGATGGCGATGGGCGCGATGTGCGCGACGGTCGCCGGCTATGTGCTGATGTGCTACGTGTACCCGCATATCGACGGCTTCCCGTTGCTGTGCGCCGTGCTCGTGCCGGTGCTGGGCATCGGGCCGTTCCTCGCGATGCGGCCGGGCAAGGCCGGCTTCGGCCTCGGCTATGCGGTGTTTTTCTGCCTGCTCGCGGGTCCGGACAACGTGATTGCCTATCTGCCCGATCTCGAGATCAACAACGGCATCGCGCTCGTCATCGCGATGCTCGGCTGCTCGGTTGTGTTCGCCGTCGTGTTTCCGATGCAGATGCCGTGGCTGACGAACCGGATCGGACGCGACCTGCGTCAGCAGGTCAACCTCGCGTGCACCGGCGAACTGCCCGGCCTCGGACAACGTTTCCAGTCGAGTACCCGCGATCTGATGGTGCAGTTGCGCGGACTGCTGTCCGAACGCACGGACCAGCAGCGCGACGTGCTGAGCTGGACACTGGCAACGCTCGAAGTCGGGCAGGCCGTCATCGACCTGCGCGACGATCTGCCCGCCATGCCGGCAGGCAAGCCGCCGCGGGACGAGCACTGGATCGAGGCGATCCATCTCGTGCTGCGCACGATGCCGCGCTTCTTCGACGATCCGACGCCGAACCATCACGCGCGTGCCCTGAAGTCGGTCAACCTCGCGCTCGATGCGGTCCGCCACGCGCTGGACGAATGGCACGCGATCCCCGAAGAGCGTCACCGGATTCAGCGTATTGCGAGCAGCCTGCACTTCATGCGCAGCGTGCTGCTCGACAAGGACACGCCGTTCAACCGCGGCCGCGACGCCTGACGCACGACATCGCATTTGTTCGGAATACCGAGAAGATTGAAACGCGTGCTGCCTGACTATCAGGCAGCACGCGTTGTCATATGGCGTTGCGGGCACGACTTCATCGGCGATGCCTCCGCAAGGCTGACGCAGGCAGCCCACTCAACACGTGTCATGCCCGGCACCGGCTCGGGCGTATCACGTCAATCCACCTTCTTTCGCTTCGCATGGCGCGCTTCCCATGCGGCAAGCTCGACCCGATAGCGCCCGAGCGCTTCCGCATACAGGTCGAACACGCAGGGCGAACAGCCACTATGGCAGCAGTCCTCCGGCGCGGGACGCGGCGGCGGCGTCGGCCGGGGATCGTCGAGCGGCCGATCCCGGGATGCAGTTTTAGGCACGGTTCCGTCCGTATGATGTGAACGCTTCAGTATAGGGGGCGCGCGGTTGCCGCGCCGACCGTTGCGCATGCATGCGTACGCGGTTCCCGGATGCGACGACGATCGCCGGCTGCTTCGATACGTCGCCCCCTGTGCCGCCGACAGGCACGCCGACGCACGCGCGCCGGCCCCAAGAATCGACGAACTTCGCGTAGACTGAGTCCAATACGCCGTTCGCCTGGAGCGACGGCCGAAGATCCAGTCCCGTCCAGCAAGGAGACGACAAGAATGCGTGCAGTACCTGTACTGGAAAGCAGTCCCGTTGACACGCCCGTGCGCGACCTGCGCCGCGTGCCGATTCACCCCGATCACTGGTATCCGCTGGCCTGGTCGCACGAGGTCAAACGCGGCAAGGCGCTCGGCGTGCATTTTGCCGGCGATCCGATCGTGCTGGTGCGAACCGAGTCCGGCGCGGTATTCGCGCTGGAAGACCGTTGCGCACACCGGCAGGTGCCGCTGCACGCGGGCGTCG
>NZ_JAHACR010000336.1 GCF_018375725.1 Burkholderia sp.
GGACATCTGGTTCGCTCCTCCAAAGTCTCATATGTGCTGCGGGCTCATATTGAGCATGCACATCGGCTTCGTACTGATTGATTCTGGCCAACAATAAGCGCAACCTTTCATGGTCGCAATAGGAAATCACGGTGCATAAATGATTCGAGTCGAATGCGACACACATTTGTTCGTGCGCGACGGCGAAGGGCATGCGGCGAGCCTGTCGGACGTGGCGCCGCTGCTGGAACTCGTCGACGAAACCGGCAGCATCGCCCAGGCGGCACAGGCCAAAGGGTTGTCGTACCGGCACGCGTGGGGATTGCTGCGCTCGCTCGAGACATGCATCGGAGGCGCATTGATCGAGTCCGCGCGCGGCAAGGGCTCGGCATTGTCGGAACTCGGCCGTGCGGTGGTCGACGCGCAGCGTCTCGCGCGTACGCGGCTCGATGCGAATCTGCGCGCGCTCGCCGCGGAGGTGGCGAGCGACCTGAACCGACGGCTTTCCCAGCGCGACGGAGTGGTGCGCATTCACGCATCGCACGGCTATGCCGTCGCGGCGCTCGTGTCGTCGCTCGTCGAGGCGCATGGCGCAGTCGATATCAAATATCGAGAGAGCGTCGAAGCCGTCAAGGCGCTTGCTCGCGGCGAGTGTGAACTGGCGGGCTTTCATCTGCCGCTCGGACAGTTCCGCGCGCAATGCGCACAGATCTATCGGCCGTGGCTCGACGATGAGCGTCACGTGCTGATCCACCTGACGCGACGCAAGCAGGGACTGTTCGTGCCGCGCGGCAACCCGAAGGCCGTGTGCGGTCTACCCGATCTCGCGCGCAACGACATCCGCTTCGTCAACCGTCAGCCGGGCTCGGGAACGCGGATGCTGCTCGATCTCGCATTGCGTCAGATCGGCGTCGATCCGGAACAGATCAACGGCTACGCGTCGACCGAACTGACTCATTCGGCGATCGCGGCGTTCGTCGCGAGCGGCATGGCCGATCTTGGCTTCGGCGTCGAACCGGCTGCGCATCACTTCGGCCTCGATTTCATCCCGGTCGTCGACGAGGATTACTATTTCGCGTGCGAGCGCGCACGACTCGACGAGCGTCCGCTGGCCGGCGTGCTGGCGCTGATGCGCGATGCGCACTATCACGCGCGGGTCGCGCGTCTCGACGGTTACGATCCGACGGCGTGCGGCATGCTGACGAGCGTCGCGGCGGGGCTGGCGGCTGCCGGCGCGTAGCCCGCCGCGACCGCAACGCACGGTAATGCGAGCCGCGGCGCACGCTGCTGCAGCGGCCGAGGAATTGCGCTACGCTTGCCGCTTCATCAACGTTCCAACAAGCACGCCGGTCAGGCGTCGTCATGTCATGAAACTTTCGTTTCCTCTTTCCGCGGCAGCGTTGACCGCGGGGTTGCTGATTGCCGTTTCGCCTTTCGCATTTGCGCAGAATTCGCCGGGCGTGCCGGGCGGCATCCTCAACGACGAGTTCCGTCTCAACGAGCATCCGCAAATGCCGTTTGCGGCGTCTGCGCCATCGAAGAAATATCAGAGCGGCAAGAAGTCGGCGCTGCGGCGCAAGGGCGATATGGGCGACCCGAATGGTTGCAATCTGAAGTGTCCGATGAACGGCGAGTAACGCATGCCGGCCCCCGGCCGGTATGGGGCAATGGTTGATTGAGGGTTTACCCGTATTCCGAAAGAGTGTCTTCCCGAAACCTGCCTTATTCCTGAGCAGATGCCCACTTAGACTCCGGTTGTCAGCGATGAACGCATGGTTCGCCGCGAAGACAGACAAACAAATACTGGAGGTAAGTCATCATGAAATCGCTCGTTCAAGTCGCCATGGTTGCTGCTGCGCTCGCTGCCCCGGTTGTCTCGTTCGCCCAGTCGAACGCGCCGGTCACCCGTGCCCAGGTGCGAGCCGAGCTGGTTCAACTCGAACAGGCAGGCTACAAGCCGGCGCGCGGCCAAGATCCGCATTACCCCGATTCGATCCAGAGCGTGACGAATCGTGTTGCCGCGCAGAAAGATCAGACGGCTCAGGCCCAAGGTGTCGATAACAGCGGCTACGGTGCGCAAGCGCAAGGCGGATCGGCTGCCGGTTTGCGCACGGCTGGCGTGCGCCCGGCGACCGCCAAGGAAATGAAGGCGCTGTACCACGGTCTCTAAGCAGCGTGGCGGTTGGTGGCATGTGCTGCTGGAAATACCGCCGAAGTACTCAGGCTGTCCACGGACACACCCGGATCATTCGGGAATGAAAAAACCCGCGAAGCGTTGCGCTATCGCGGGTTTTTGAACTTCCTCGGAATATCGCGGAAGAGGTATTGGTGGAGGCGGCGGGAATCGAACCCGCGTCCAGAAGCGCTCCACGACCAGTTCTACATGTTTAGTTCTGTCGTTTGATTTAACCGCAGCGACGCGGACGAACACGCTGCACTACGGCGATTCGCTAGATTTTCGACCCTGGCGTCGCGACGCCACCAAGGCTTAACTGACGTATATGACCTCTGTCGGTATTGCTACCGGTCTTGCGACACTAGCCCGTCAGTGAACTAGGCAGAGGACGGCGGCCCTTAGGCTGCCAGTGCGAACGTATCGTCGTTTGCAGTTACGATTTTCCCATTGATTAACGAGGTGACGGGTCCTCGACATGCCCTAGCCGCTTCACAACCCCTGTCGAAACCAGGTCGCCCCCGCGGTTCAGATCGACAATTATAGCCCAACATCGCGCAATAGCTCGCGCAATTCCTGCGTCGTCTCGACAAGATGCTGCGCCTGCCAGTCCATCGGCGCAGCGCCGTCGCCGCAGTAGCCGTATGCGGCGGCGACGGTCGCCATGCCCGCTGCGCTGCCGGCCTGGATGTCGCGCAAGTCGTCGCCGACGTAGACGATGCGTGCCGGCTCGAGCGTCAGTTGTTCCGCCGCGTGCAGCAGCGGGGCAGGATGCGGCTTCGCGTGCGGCGTGGTATCGCCGCCGACTACGCATGCGGCGCGCGCGCCCAGGCCGAGTTGTTCGACGAGCGGCGCCGTGAAGCGCATCGCCTTGTTCGTCACGATGCCCCAGCGAACGCCGCGTGCATCGAGATCGTCAAGCAGAGCACCAATGCCGGGGAACAGAGTCGTATGCACGCAGAGATCCGTCGCGTAGTTCGCCAGGAACTCGTCGCGCATCGCGTCGTAGTCCGGTGCTTGCGGCGCGATGCCGAACGCGCCGCCGAGCAGGCCGCGCGCACCGGCGGATGCGAGTGGCCGCAATACGTCGAGCGGCGTCTCGGGCAAGCCCCGCATGCGCTGCATCTTGTTGACGGCGGCCGCCAGATCGGGGGCCGTATCGGCGAGCGTGCCGTCGAGATCGAACAGCACCGCACCGCAGGTTTGCAGGCGAGGCGCTTCAAGCATGGCCCGCGGCGCAGGCGAGAGGGAGGTCGTCATACCGGTTGAATCGTCACGCGCTGCGGCGGCACGCGACCAGATAATTGATGTCGGTGTCGTTCGACAGCGCGAAGCGCTTGCCGATCGGATGATACGTGATGCCCTTGATTTCCACGATGTGCAGGTCGGTTGCACGCACAAAGCTGGCCAGTTCCGACGGGCGGATGAAGCGCGCGTAATCGTGCGTGCCCTTCGGCAGCATTTGCGCGATGTACTCGGCGCCAATCACGGCGAACAGGTAGGACTTCAGGTTGCGGTTCAGCGTCGAGAAGAATACCCAGCCGCCCGGCTTGACGAGCGTCGCGCAGGCCTCGACGATGCCTGCCGGCGACGGTACGTGCTCGAGCATTTCCATGCAGGTGACGACGTCGTATGTACCGGGCTCACGTGCAGCGAGCGTTTCGGCCGGGATTGCCTCGTAGTCGACCGTCACGCCGCTCTCGAGGCTGTGCAGATCGGCGACGCCGAGCGCTTCGGTGGACAGGTCGATGCCCTTCACCTGCGCGCCGAGGCGCGCCATCGATTCGGACAGGATGCCGCCACCGCAACCGATATCGAGTACGCGTTTACCGGCCAGATGCGCATGCGAGTCGATCCAGCCGAGGCGAACCGGGTTGAGTTCGTGCAGCGGCTTGAATTCGGCATTCGGATCCCACCAATGATGGGCGAGATCGCTGAATTTCTGTAGCTCGTTCGGGTCGGCGTTCGTCATGAGGGCAAGGCGGAGAAGGAAAGTGGGGCGGTAATCCGCCGAGTCCGAAAGTATACAAGCGCGCGGGAGTCGCTGCCACCGGCGTGGCGTGAACCGGCGTCCGGACGATCGATAAAAAAAAGCCCCGCGATCGCGGGGC
>NZ_JAHACR010000337.1 GCF_018375725.1 Burkholderia sp.
TGCCGATCTCGCGCAGTTTCTGCACGCTGTGCTGGGTCGGCTTGGTCTTCAGCTCGCCCGCCGTCGCGACGTACGGCACGAGCGTCAGGTGCACGAAGCACGCGCTGTTGCGGCCGAGGCGCAGGCTCATCTGACGCGCCGCCTCGAGGAACGGCAGCGACTCGATGTCACCGACCGTGCCGCCGATCTCGACGATCGCCACGTCCGGCTCGCCGCAGGTGGCCGATGCCGCGCCGCGCTCGACGAATGCCTGGATCTCGTTCGTGATGTGCGGAATGACCTGCACGGTCTTGCCGAGATAATCGCCGCGGCGCTCCTTGCGGATCACCGATTCGTAGATCTGGCCGGTCGTGAAGTTGTTGGCCTTGCGCATCTTCGTGCTGATGAAGCGCTCATAGTGGCCGAGGTCGAGGTCGGTTTCCGCGCCGTCTTCCGTCACGAACACTTCGCCGTGCTGGAACGGGCTCATCGTGCCGGGATCGACGTTGATGTACGGATCGAGTTTGAGGAGGGTGACTTTGAGACCGCGCGACTCGAGGATCGCGGCGAGGGAGGCGGCGGCAATACCCTTGCCGAGGGAAGAAACTACGCCGCCGGTGACGAAAACATATTTGGTCATCGCTGAATGCTCGCGGGAAAAACGGATTATACCGTAAAGCCCGTGCTTCTCTCAGCAAATGACGTACCGATGACGCGCTGATCGCGCCCTTTCAAGCCGCGCGCCGCCCGTTGCGCGCAGCCGCTTGAAGCCGTGTTGCCGGGCAGCCTCGGGCGACCTGGCCCGGGCCGGGCCGCGACCTCCGCGGCAGGCGCCGGGGCGCGACCGATCGCCCCACGCGCCCGGATGGTCACGCCCTGACACGATGGCTCAGGCACGACCCGCCGACCGTATCGCTGGCCGGCCGCCCGGTCAGGCACGCCTCGCCAGCGGCACGACGGCCTCCTCCGCACGCAGCGCATTCAGCATGCGCTGCAATGCGCGCGCCGTCTCGAGCGGCCGCTCCATCGGAAACAGGTGGCTGCCTTCGAGCCACTCGATTCGCCCGCGCGTCGCCCGGCGCGTCGCGTCGAGCCCGACCTGCCGCACCTCGCGCGAGCGCGTGCCCGCCAGGAAGCCGAGCGGCACCGGTGCGCCGTGCGCCAGCCGCGGGCCGAGCGTGTGCGGCAAGGTTCGGTAGATCAGGTACTCGACCTGCCGGTCGAACGCGAGCGCGCGCTCGCCATCGGCGGACGCCTGTGGAATGCCGTAATCGATGTAATCGGCCAGCATCCGCTCGTCCCAGCGCGCGAACGCCGGCTTTTCGTGGAAGTGCCGCCATGCGTCGTCGCGATTCGCCCAGTGCGTGCGGCGATTGCGCGTCGCCGCGGCGGGCGACAGCCGCTCGTCGAGCCCCGCCCACTGGCTCGCGCGCAGCGCGCCGCTGCGCCAGCCCGCGATGATCGGCGAATCCAGCATCACGACGCCGCGCACCCATTGCGGCTTTTTCAGCGCGGCCATCAACGACAGATAGCCGCCGAGCGAGTGACCAACCAGCCATACCGGCCGCTCGTAGCGGCCGCCGATGTCGTCGAGCAACTGGTCGACGAGATGCGGCCAGTCACGCGTGACCGGATAGCGCCGGTCATGCCCGATCCGCTCGATGAAGCGCAGATCGTAGTCGTCGGCCAGCTCGGCGAAGATGGTCCGGTATGTCGACGCCGGAAAGCCGTTCGCATGCGAAAAATGGATGATGTCCTTCACGCGCCGCTGCCTCCCCTGATCCTTGATATGCCCGCTTGCGCATTACCGCCCCATCCAGTAGCGGCGATGCGCGTCGCGGTGACGTTCGAGCGCGAACGTGCCGCCGGCCGGCGCGACGTCGATCCGCACGGCGCCGTCGCGATCGGAGCGCGGCAGCGAAATCCCGCGCGCTTCGTAGCGCGCGAGGACGGTCCGATGCGGATGCCCGAAACGATTGCCATAGCCTACCTGAAATAGCGCGACGCGCGGCCCGACCGAATCGAGGAAAGGCTCGGTCGACGACGTCCGGCTGCCATGATGCGGTACGACCAGGATCTGCGCGGCCAGCGCGCCGCGGCCCGCCTCGACGAGCCGGCGTTCGCTGCGCGCATCGATATCGCCCGTCAGGAGTGCCGCGGTGCCGCCGGCTTCGACGCGCAGCACGCACGACTGTGCATTCGACGGCCCTGCACCGGGGCCGCCTTGCGGCCAAAGCACGGTGAACGTCACGCCGTCCCACGCCCAGCGCTGCCCGGCCGCACATGGCAGGCGGTCGACGACGCCTGCCGCCCGGGCCGCGCGCCACAACCGGTGGCCGGCGGGGATGCCCGCCAGCAGCCGGCGCACCTCGACGCCCGCATAGACCGCCTCGGCACCACCCGCATGGTCGGCGTCCGCATGGCTCAGCACCAGCATGTCAAGCGCCCGGATCCCGCGCGAGCGCAGGAACGGCGCGACGATCCGCTCGCCGGCATGAGTGGATTCCGGCCCGGGCCCGGTGTCGTACAGCAGCGTGCGGCCCGCGGTCTGGATCAGCACCGACGTGCCCTGCCCGATGTCGAGCGCCGTCAGCCTGAAACCGCCTGGCGGCGGCACATCCGGCGCGGGCGCGACGAGCGGCAGCCACGTGAGCGGCGCGGCCCAACGCAGCGGCCAGCCGCGCGGCATCAGCGCCCAGGCCACCCCCGTGCAGGCGAGCACCAGCACGGGCCAGTCCGGCATCGGCAGCCAGAATACGCTCCGCGGCCAATCCGCGAGCCATGCGAGCGCGGCCAGCATCGGCCCGAGCAGCGCGTGGGCAAGCCTGAACGCATGCATGTCGAGTGGCGCCGGCAGCACGATTCCGGCGAGCACGACAGGCGTCACCACGCTACTGATCCAGGGAATCGCGAACGCGTTGGCGAGCGGCCCCGCGACGGGAATCTGCGCGAACCACGCGGCCGTCAGCGGCGCAAGACCGATCGTGACCGCATATTGCGCCCGTGCGGCGTCCGTGACGCGATGCGCGGCACGTCGGCCGAGCGCGCGCAGCCATGCGGTCCGGCCGCCGTCGGCCGGCCCTGCGTCATCATGCCGCGCGGCGCGCCATCCCGATGCGGCGAGCAGGATCACCGCCACCGCGCCGAACGACAGCCAGAAGCCCGCCGACAATACCGCCCAGGGGTCGGCCAGCAGTACGCCGCCGAGCGCGGCGCACAGCACGGACGACGTCGGCACGCTGCGTCCGGCCAGATAGGCGACGCCAGCTGTCGCGATCATCCACCACGCCCGCTGCGCAGGCACGTTGAAGCCGGCGAGCGCTGCGTAGCCCAATGCGGCGAGCAACGCGCCCGGCACGGCAATGCAGGGCGCAGGCACGACGAGCGCCGCCGCGCCGCCTCGCCAGCGGATCCGGCGCCAGCAAGCCGCCGTCACCCAGCCGGCGAGGCCGCCGACAAGGCTGATATGCAACCCCGAGATCGCGACGAGATGACCGGTGCCGGTATGGCGCAGGATGCGCCAGTCGTCGGCGCCGATCGCGGATTGATCGCCGATCGCGAGCGCAGCGACGATGCCGAGATGGCGCGCATCGGGCGCCAGCGCCACGCCGATGCGTTCGCGCAACGCATCGCGGCGCCGGTCGATTGCGGCCTGTGCGCCGCGCGCCCGTGCTTCGAGCAATTCCGCCCGCTCAAACCGCGTTACATAACCGAGCGCGCGAATACCCGCGCCGAGCCATGCCGCCTCGCTGTCGCGCACACCGGGATTCGCTTCGCCATGCGGCCGCTTCAACCGCACCGTCAGCCGCCATCGCTGTGCGGCGCGCACGTCCGGCATCGCCGCTGCCGCACGCGCGCCATACGTCCGCGTCGACAACCTGATAACCGGCGGGAAATGCGCGATGCCGGCATCGTTGGATTCGACCGCGAACAGGAACCGCGCGCCGGTATCGTCGACTGCGGGCAACCCTTTCACAACGCCCGTGACCGTAATCTCGCGCCCTTCCCACTCGGCCGACAGCGCATCGCGCAGCCGCCATTCGGCGCGCACCGCCGCGTACCCGAACCCCGCGACACAAGCGGCGGCGGCGCACAGCGACCAGCCGAATGCCGTCATCGCACGCGTATGCGCCTGCCTGTGCGCACGCCACACGCCGGCGCCCGCCAGCGCAGCCAGCACGAACGCACCGCATGTCCATTCCACGGCGCCCGGCAACGCCGCCTGCCGCTGCAGCGCGACGACGCCGAGCATGAA
>NZ_JAHACR010000338.1 GCF_018375725.1 Burkholderia sp.
ATGTGCTCGGCCACGTCGCGCGTGCTCGTGGCAGCGCCGATCGCCGACGCGCTGCTCGCGCGCCTCGCGCAGCGGATCGACTCGACCGTCGTCGGGCCGCCGTTCGCACCGGACGTGCAGATGGGGCCGCTGACGAATCGCGCGCAATACGAACGCGTGCTGCACTACGTCGCGCAGGGCAAGGCCTGCGGCGCCCGCCACGTCACGGGCGGCGACACGCTGGACGGGCCCGGCTATTTCATCCGGCCCGCGCTGTTCGCCGATGTGCCGACCGACAGCGCCGTATGGCGCGAGGAAATCTTCGGCCCCGTGCTGTGCGTGCGGCGCTTCGACACCGAGGACGAGGCGATCGCGGCCGCGAACGACACCGAATACGGTCTCGTCGCAACGGTCGTCACGCGCGACGCGGCGCGCGGCAGACGCGTCGCCGCCGCCCTCGAGGCCGGCGTCGTCTGGATCAACACGCCGCAGGTGATCTATCCGCAGGCCTCGTGGGGCGGCTACAAGCGCAGCAGCATCGGGCGCGAACTCGGCCCGTTCGGCCTCGCCGCATTCCAGGAAGTGAAGCAGGTGATGATGCCGGCCCGCTGACGCGATAGCCGCCGCCGGGGCGGCATGAGTTTATGTCATGCCGCGCATGCAGAGATTTCGTTTGTTGCGGAAATTTGACCTCCCTACAGTTCATCGACACCCGTGCCGCCGTTCGACAACCGGCATCGGCCCCACGCTGCATCGTTCGACAGGAGACCACCATGCAACACTTCAAGGCGGGAAGACGGCAGGCGATCAAGACCCTCGGCACAGCGCTCGCCGCATCGGCCCTGCCGATGCCGTTCATCACGACGGCGAAAGCCCAGGAGCGCAATTTCTCGGGCAAGACGCTGCGCCTGCTCACGTGGTCGGACGACACGGGCGCCGCCGCGCTGCGCAACATCGCGGAAACCTTCAGCAGGAAGACCGGCGCACGCGTGATCGCCGACCGCGCGGACGGCACGTCGGGCATGGTCGCGAAGGTCAAGGCCGCGGGCGACCGGCCGACCTACGACGTCATCACGCTGGCCGGCGTCGGTGCGGCGGGCCTTGCCGACGCGGGGCTGCTCGTGCGGCCCGACCTCGACAAGCTGCCGAACCTGAAGGACGTCGCCGCGCAATATCGCACGGGCGCGAACGGCTTCGGGATCGGCTACCTGCTGTGGTCGGACGGCCTGATCTACAACACGTCGACCGTGAAAACCGCGCCGGCGAGCTACGAAGCGCTGTGGGATCCGAAGTATGCGGGGCGCCTGTTCCTGCCGCCGCCCGAATGGGCGGAAGCCGTCGATCTCGCGATCATCGCCGCGAAGCTGGCCGGCGGCTCGCAGCAAAACATCGAGCCGGGCTTTCGCAAGCTCGCGCAGCTCAAGGACCGCGTGCTGACGCTCGGCGAAAATCCGAATCAGGTCGCCGACCTGTTCCGCACGAACTCGCTCGACATCGGCGGCATCTACTCGCCGGCGTTCCTGCCCGCGCAGATCCGCAAGCCCGAGTACAAGATGGGCATCACGTACGGGATGAAGGAAGGTTTCGCGACGCAGCTGATGTTTACGGTCATTCCGAAAGCCCACCCCGGCGACCTCGATCTGATCCACGCGTTCATCAACCATTCGCTCGACGCGGGCGTGCAGGGCCGGATGGCGGCCGACGTGCTGAACGGCCCCGTGAACGCGAAAGCCGTGATTCCCGCCGAGAGCCGTGCATTCGTGCCGTCGCCGCAGCAGATCGCCGAGAAGGCCGTGCTGCACGACGACAAGGCGCTGGCGGTCGTCCAGCCCGCGTGGATCAAGCGCTACACCGACCTCTTCTCGGCCTGACGCCATGTCCGCGCTGCCCACCCGCCACGCGGGCGCCGTCGCCGTCCCGGACGGCAGCCCCGCCGACGCGCCGGCCCTGCCCGGCGTGCCGCCGTGGCTGCTGCTGGCGCCGATTCTCGCCTTCCTCGCCGTACTCGCCGCCGCATCGCTCGCGGTGCTGCGGATGAGCTTCGGCGTGTCCGGCAACGAATGGCACGCATTCACGCTCCGGAACTACGCGGATCTCACGGACGCGTACTTCATGAAATCGCTGTGGCTGACGCTGCGGCTCGCGTTCCAGAGCATGGTGTGCGCGGTGCTGCTCGCGATTCCCGTCGCGCTCGCGATGGCCCGCGCCGAGTCGCGGCTGGTGCGCCGCCTGCTGCTGGCCGGTGTGCTGCTGCCGCTGCTCGTCAATCTGCTGCTGCAGGGCTACGGCTGGCTGATCATGCTCGGCCCGGCAGGCCTGCTCAATCACGCGCTGCTCGCGTCCGGCATCATCCAGCGCCCGCTGCAGCTGCTGTACCGCGAACACGGCGTGCTGCTCGGGCTGATCCAGACCGCGTTCCCGCTCGCCGTGCTGCCGTTGTCGAGCGCGCTGCGCGCCGTCTCGCGCAGCTACGACGAGGCCGCCGCGACGCTCGGCGCATCGCGCTGGCAGACGTTGCGGCATGTCACGCTGCCGCTCGCGATGCCGGGGCTCGTGTCGGGTGCGCTGCTCGTGTTCGCATACAACGCGAGCGCGTTCGCGGTGCCGCTGCTGCTCGGCGGCCGGCGCGTACCGATGCTCGCGGTGCTGGTTCACGACCAGGTCGCGCCGCTGCTCAACTGGCCGGCCGCGTCGGCGTCGGGCGTCGTGCTGATGGGCGCCACGCTCGTCGTGATGGCCGTGTCGCAGCGCCTCGTGCGCCATCTTCAACCCGTCGACGAGGTGAGCCGATGACTGCCCTGCCGCTGCGTGCGCCGATGCCCGGCCGCCTCGGACGCGCGACGAGCGCATGCGCCGCGATCGTGCTGTTTCTCGCCGCGCTGCCGATCCTGACGATGACGACGATGTCGTTCGGCACGTCGGACACGCTCGAATTTCCGCCGCATCACTTCGGCCTGCACTGGTATCGCGCCGCGTGGCAGACCTTCGTGTCGAACGACGCGAACAGTTCGCTGTCGATGGGCGCCGCACTGACGACGAGCCTCGTCGTCGCGATCTCGACCATGCTGATCGCGACGGCCGTGTCGGTGCCCGCGGCCTACGCGCTGTCGCGCTACCGCTTTCGCGGCAAGGCGCTCGTCGAGCAGCTCGTCGCGCTGCCGATCGTCTATCCGCTCGTGATGCTCGGCCTTGCACTGCTGCTCGTGTTCAACCTGCTGCCGGTCGAACTCGGCACGCTGCGGCTCGTCGTCGCGCACGTGATCCTGACGCTGCCGTTCACCGTGAAGAACTGCGCGGCCTCCGTCGCGTCGATCGGCCCGGAATTCGAGGAAGCCGCCTGCCTGATGGGCGCGACGCCCGGCCGCGCGCTCGTCGACGTCGTCTTGCCGCTGATGCGGCCGGGCATCCTCGCCGGCATGCTGTTCGCGTTCATCGTGTCGTTCAACGAGTTCACGGTGACGTTCTTCCTGTACAGCATCGACACGATGACGCTGCCGGTCTGGCTCTACAGCCGCACGGTCTCGTCGCTCGATCCGACCGTGTTCTGCTTCGCGGTGTTCACGGTCGCGATCGACTTCGCGCTGATCTGGATGCTCGACAAGCTCGTCGGCGACGCCGGCGTCGCGGTCTGAGCGCGCCGGTCCGTCCCCCACGCACAAGGACTCCCCATGCCCCAGCTGATCCTCCAGGACGTGACGAAACGCTTCCAGCAGACCCATGCGGTCGATCACGTCGATCTCGCCGTTCCGGACGGCAAGCTCGTGTGCTTTCTCGGGCCGTCGGGCTGCGGCAAGACCACGCTGATGCGCATCATCGCCGGCCTCGAGACGCCGACCTCCGGCACGCTGACCTTCGCGGGCCGCGACCTCACGCACGTCCCCGCGAACCGGCGCGACTTCGGCATGGTGTTCCAGTCGCTCGCGCTGTTCCCGCACATGACGGTCGCGCAGAACATCGCGTACCCGCTGAAGCTGCGCAACACGGACAAGGCCGCGCAGGCGCGGCGCGTCGCCGAGCTGCTCGAGCTGATCCGGCTGCCGCACATGGCCGACCGGCGCGTCACGCAGTTGTCGGGCGGACAACGCCAGCGCGTCGCGATCGCGCGGGCGATCGCATCGTCGCAGCGCCTGCTGCTGCTCGACGAACCGCTGTCCGCGCTCGACGCGAAGCTGCGCGAGGCGATGCAAATCGAGATCCGCCAGCTGCAGCAGCGCCTCGGCATCACG
>NZ_JAHACR010000339.1 GCF_018375725.1 Burkholderia sp.
GACAAACATGACGGGATTTTTAATCTGTACCTTCGGATTGAGTTTTACGAGCGATTGAAGTGTCGCATCGAGAACGATTTTTTTATTGATCATCTGGCCTTTTTGGAGTTTTTCTTCGGCCGTGATTTTCTTTTTTTCATTATGTTTCATAAATTGCTTTTACCTCCTTAACCGACAAATTCAGCGATAGGTCCGAGTGCAAGTGCCGGGAAGAAGCTGAGTGCGCCGACGATAAGAATGACGGCAATCACGAGGCCTACGAACATGGCATTATTGGTGGAAAGCGTACCATCCGACTGAGGAATCATCTTCTTGTTTCCGAGGCTTCCCGCGAGTCCGAGAGCCGCGAACATGGGAACGAAACGAACCAGCAACATGACGATGCCGCCCGTGACGTTCGTCCAAGGGGTATTGGCGTTGAGTCCGGCGAAAGCCGAGCCGTTGTTTCCGGCCATCGACGCAAATGCGTAGAGGATTTCCGAGAAGCCGTGCGGACCGGGATTCGCGATGCCGGCCCGGCCCGCATCGGCCAGCACCGCGATCGACGTGCCGACCAGCACGAGCAGCGGCGTGAGCAGCACGACGATCGACACCATCTTCATCTCGTACGACTCGATCTTCTTGCCGACGTATTCGGGCGTGCGGCCGATCATCAGGCCGGCGACGAACACCGCGAGCAGCGCGAACACGAGCATCCCGTAGAGGCCCGAACCGACGCCGCCGTAAATCACCTCGCCGAGCTGCATCAGCAGCATCGGCACGAGGCCGCCGAGCGGCGTCAGCGAATCGTGCATCGTGTCGACCGCGCCGCACGACGCCGCCGTCGTCGCGACCGTGAAAAGGCCGGTCTGCGCAATGCCGAAGCGCGTTTCCTTGCCTTCCATGTTGCCGCCCGATTGCAGCGCGCTCGTCGTCTGATCGACGTGCTGGGCGGCGAGCACCGGATTGCCGGCCTGCTCGGCGCCCACTTCGACGCCGATCGCGATCACGAATGCGACCGTCATTGCCGCGAGCACCGCGATACCCTGACGCCGATCGCCGATCATCCGGCCGAACACGAGACAGAGCGCGGCCGGAATGATCAGGATCGCGAACGCCTGCACGGCGTTGGAGAACGGCGTCGGGTTCTCGTACGGATGCGCGGAGTTCGCATTGAAGAAGCCGCCGCCATTGGTGCCGAGCATCTTGATCGCCTCTTGCGAAGCGACCGGGCCCATCGCGAGCGTCTGCTTCGCGAGCGGCGTGCGGACCGTGACCGGCATGCCCTGCCCGTCCTTGACCGGATTGCCCTGCGCATCGAGCTTCGGCACGGCGTAGATGCTCGTCTGCAGCACCGGCACGTCCTCATACGCCTTCATGTTCTGGATCACGCCCTGGCTCATCAGGAGCGCGGCGATCAGCGCCGCCATCGGCACGAGCACGAAAAGCGTCACGCGTGTCAGGTCGACCCAGAAATTGCCGATCGTCCGCGCGGTGTGGCGCGCGAAGCCGCGGATCAGTGCGATCACGACGACGATGCCGGTCGCGGCCGACAGGAAGTTCTGCACGGTCAGGCCGAGCATCTGCGTGAGATAGCTGGCCGTCTGCTCCGGCGTGTAATCCTGCCAGTTCGTATTCGTGACGAAGCTGACCGCGGTGTTGAACGCGCCGTCGACCGTCATGGCGCCGAACTGCTGCGGATTGCCCGGCAGCCAGCCCTGCAGGCGCAAGAGCGCATAGAGGCACAGCGCGCCGAGCGCATTGAACGCGATCGTCGCGAGTGCGTATTGCTTCCACGTCATCTCGCTGTGCGGATCGACGCCCGCGACGCGATAGAGCACGCGTTCGAGCGGGCCGAACACGCGCACGACGCGCGCGCTGCCGTTCATCACCGCGCCCAGATAGCGCGCGACCGGCACGGCCGCCGCCAGCAGGACGACGACGAACAGCAGCGGCTGCAACAGATTGTTCGCGTTCATTCGATGTCCTCCGCGCGCAGCAACGCGTAGACGAGATACGCGAACAGCAAGGCGGCCGAAGCGCCCGCCAACCCCAGCATCCAGGTCATGAGCGCCCCCCGCGACCGGATTGCGCGAGCTTCTCGCACCCGGCGATCAACCCGAAGATCAGTGCCGCGAACAGCACCAGACCGCCGATGAAAACCCCATCCATGTTGATGTTCTCCGTCGTCGAAATCTGACGACTAGAACCTTATTGGCTTGTGCGTAAAAGTCGGATCAAAGGTGGACGCGGCGATGTAAAAAACGCGTAAACGCAAAAGGCGGCACCGCGGTGCCGCCCTTCGGGATCGCTGCCGGCGTGTCGCCGGCACGGGGCGATCAGGGGATGAGGATCGTCGAGCCGGTCGTCTTGCGCGCCTCCAGCTCGGCCTGAGCACGCGCGACGTCCGCGAGCGGATAGCGCTGGTTGATGCTGGTCTTCACCTTGCCCGACTGGATCACGTCGAACAGTTCGGCTGCGCCCGCTTCGAGATCCGCGCGCTTCGCAATGTACGAGAACAGCGTGGGCCGCGTGAAGAACAGCGAACCGCGCGACGAGAAGTCCTTCGAGTCGATCGGCGGCAGCGGGCCGGACGCATTCCCGAAGCTCACGAACAGCCCGAGCGGCGCGAGACAGTCGAGCGAGCCGATATACGTGTCCTTGCCGATCGAATCGTAGACGACCGGCAAAAGCGCGTCGTTCGTGATCGCCCGCACGCGCTCCGTGAAGTTCTCGCGCGTGTAGACGATCGGATGATCGCAGCCATGCGCCTTCGCGAGCGCGGCCTTCTCGTCGGAACCGACCGTGCCGATCACCGTCGCGCCGAGCGCCTTCGCCCACTGGCAAACGAGCAGCCCGACCCCGCCTGCCGCCGCGTGGATCAGGATCGTGTCGCCGGCCTTCACCCGATACGTGCGGCGCAGCAGATAGTGCGCGGTCAGGCCCTGCAGCATCACCGATGCCGCTTCGTCGTAGCTGATCGCGTCCGGCAGCTTGACGACGCGATCGGCGGGCAGCACGCGCTCCTGCGCGTATGCGCCGGGTTGCGACCAGACGTAGGCGACGCGGTCGCCCGGCTTGAACGCGGTCACGTCGTCGCCGACCGCGGTCACCTCGCCGGCCGCTTCCATTCCGAGGCCGCCGGGCAGCGGCTGCGGATAAAGGCCGGTGCGGAAATAGATGTCGATGTAGTTGAGCCCGACTGCGTGCTGCCTGATGCGGACCTGGCCCGCCTGCGGCTCGCCGACCTCGACGTCCACCCACTTCATCACGTCCGGGCCGCCCGGCTGGTCGTATCGGATTGCTTTCGGCATCGTGTCGCTCCTCGTCTTCTGTTCAATCAGTCAGATTAAATATCCGGTTCGCCGATGCGCGCTGCCGCAAACCGCATGAAAGGCGGGTGCGGCGCCGTGCGCGTCGGACGCCCGATTCTCGCGCGTGGCGCCGATCCGTGCATCGCCCTGACGCGAGCAGGGCCATATCGGCGGCCGGCCGTCAGGCCGCGCGCACCCTGCCTGCGCCGTTCATCGCGCGCGCCAGATCATCCAGCAGCATCCGCGCCGTCGCCACATTCGTCGCGATCGGCACGTCGTGCACGTCGCACGCGCGCACCAGCGCGGTGATGTCCGGATCGTGCGGCTGCGCGGTCATCGGATCGCGCAGGAACACGACGATGTCGACGCGGCCTTCGGCCAGTTCCGCACCGATCTGCAGGTCGCCGCCGAGCGGCCCCGACAGCTTGCGCTCGACCTCGAGCCCGTGCGCGGCCGCGATCCGTCCGCCGGTCGTGCCGGTGGCGACCAGCCGGCATTGCGCAAGCGTCGCGCGATATTCGCCCGCAAGCGCGACGATCTCGTCCTTCTTCGCGTCGTGCGCAATCAATGCGATGCGGGGTCTGTTCATCTCCGGTTCCTTCGTGGTTCGATGGTTGTCGTGTTTCTGAATGGCGGTGCGCGCGTCAGAACGTGCCCGGATACGCGCCGCCGTCGAGCAGCCAGTTCTGCCCGGTGATATAGCCGGCATGCACGCTGCAGAGGAACGCGCATGCCGCGCCGAATTCGGCACGCGTGCCGAGGCGCCCGGCCGGGATTGCCTTCGCGCGCCGCATGCGCATCTCGTCGATCGTCACGCCCTGCGCCTTCGCCGAAGCGGCGAGCGTCGTCGCGATCCGGTCGGTGTCGAACAGCCCCGG
>NZ_JAHACR010000017.1 GCF_018375725.1 Burkholderia sp.
CCAGAAGCGCATCATTCTGCCGGCGTTGACCGTCATCGAGCGCGCCTGCGCCGAGGCCGTGACGAGGGCGAACCGGCGGCTCTATCGCACGTTGATCGAGCCGCTGGAGCGCCACCACAAGCGCTCCCTGGACAACCTGCTCAACGTCGCGCCTGACATGAGCATCACCTGGCTCGTGTGGCTCCGCCAGTCGCCGCTCAAGCCCAATTCCCGCTACATGCGCGAGCACATCGAACGCCTCAAAGTGTTCCAGTCGCTCGCCCTGCCGGACGGGCTGGGCCGCCAAATCCACCAGAACCGGCTGCTGAAGATGGCCCGCGAAGGCGCGCAGATGACGCCGCGCGACCTGGCCAAGTTCGAGGATGAGCGACGCTACGCGACGCTGGCGGCGCTGGCCATCGAGGGCATGGCCACCGTGACGGACGAACTGGTCGACCTGCACGACCGAATCATGATCAAGCTGTTCAGCGCCGCCAAGAACAAGCATCAGCAGGACTTCCAGAAGCAGGGCAAGGCGATCAACGACAAGGTGCGGCTGTATTCGAAGGTCGGCCGAGCACTGGTTGAAGCCAAGGAATCGGGCGGCGACCCATACGCCGCGATCGAGGCGATCCTTCCATGGTCTGAGTTCGCGCTGAGCGTCACCGAGGCCGGCCAGCTGGCGCAGCCCGAGTCGTTCGACCACCTGCCGCTGGTCGGCGACCAATACAGCACGCTGCGCCGCTATACACCCGAGTTCCTGGATGTGCTCAAGCTGAAGGCGGCGCCGGCCGCGCAAGCGGTGCTCGACGCAATCGACGTGCTGCGCGAAATGAATATGACCGGCGCGCGCAAGGTGCCCGACGACGCACCAATCACTTTCGTCAAGGCGCGCTGGAAGCCGTTCGTCATTACCGACGAGGGGCTTGACCGCCGTTTCTACGAAATCTGCGTGCTGTCGGAGTTGAAAAATTCGCTGCGGTCCGGCGATATCTGGGTCCAGGGATCGCGCCAGTTCCGCGACTTCGAGGAATACCTGCTGCCGGCGGCGAAATTCGGCGCCATGAAGACAGCGTGCGAACTGCCGATCGCGGTCAACCAGGACTGTGACCAATACCTGCATGACCGCTTGTTGCTGCTCGAACAGCAACTGGCCAAGGTCAACCACCTGGCGCTGACCAATGAACTGCCCGACGCGATCATCACCGAAACCGGGCTGCGGATCAGCCCGCAGGATGCCGTGGTGCCGGAAGAGGCCCAGGCGCTGATCGACATCACCGGCGGCCTGCTGCCTCGTATCAAGATCACGGAGCTGCTGATGGACGTGGACGACTGGACCGGATTCACCCGCCATTTCGTCCACCTCAAGAGCGGCGAACAGGCCAAAGACCGCACGCTGCTGTTGTCGGCGATCCTGGCCGACGCGATCAATCTCGGTCTGACCAAGATGGCGGAATCTAGCCCGGGGGCGACCTATGCGAAGATGTCCTGGTTGCAGGCCTGGAACATCCGGGACGAGACATATTCGGCGGGCCTGGCCGATCTCGTCAACGCCCAGTTCAAGCATGCGTTCGCCGAGAACTGGGGCGACGGCACGACGTCCTCGTCGGACGGCCAGCGCTTCCGCGCCGGCGGACGGGCGGAGAGTACGGGCCACATCAACCCGAAATACGGCGCCGAGCCGGGCAAGCTGTTCTACACCCACATCTCGGACCAATACGCCCCTTTCAGCACCAGGGTGGTCAACGTCGGCGTTCGCGATTCAACCTATGTGCTGGACGGCCTGCTGTACCATGAATCGGATCTGCGCATTGAGGAGCACTACACTGACACCGCCGGGTTCACGGACCACGTGTTCGCGCTGATGCACTTGCTCGGGTTCCGCTTCGCGCCACGCATCCGCGACCTGGGCGACACCAAGCTGTACGTGCCCGGCAAGGTAGCGGACCACCCGGCACTCCGCTCCATGATCGGCGGCAGTTTGAACATCAAGCACCTGCGCGCTCATTGGGACGACGTGCTGCGCCTGGCCGCCTCGATCAAGCATGGCACCGTCACGGCCTCCCTCATGCTGCGCAAGCTCGGCAGCTACCCGCGGCAAAATGGCTTGGCGATCGCGCTGCGCGAGCTGGGCAGGATCGAACGCACGTTGTTCATCTTGGACTGGCTCCAGAACGTCGAGCTGCGCCGCCGCGTGCACGCCGGTTTGAACAAAGGGGAGGCGCGCAACGCGCTGGCCAGGGCGGTCTTCATTCATCGGTTGGGCGAAATCCGCGACCGGACATTCGAGCAACAACGGTACCGCGCCAGCGGCCTGAACCTGGTGACGGCCGCCATCGTGCTGTGGAATACGGTCTATCTGGAGAGGGCGACGCAGGCCTTGCGCGAGTCGGGCAAGCTCCCCGATGCCCGCCTGCTGCAATTCTTGTCGCCCTTGGGCTGGGAGCACATCAACCTGACCGGGGATTACGTCTGGAGGCAGAACCGGAAGGTCGATGAGGGGAAATACCGGCCGCTGCGGGACTTCAAAGAGCGGTGATAGGGCTTAGCGCCCGATTTTTTCCGTTTTCCCTGTTCGCCCGCTGATTGGCAACAGGCCATCGTGATAGGCCTGAATCAGTTCCTGCCGGACCTGCTCCCGGGTCTTGCCCTGCGAAGCAGGGTTCCCGGATTGGCTCACGGTCGGAGCCGGCGAGACAGCGGCAGTGTTCGATACGGGATTGCTGTTTTGAGCGACGTTGGGATAGTCGTGGCCGCTATCGGCGAAAGCGGACGTGGCAGCAGATGCGGCGACAACCATGGCAGCGACAATTCGAATATTCATGTTTTCTCTCCGTTGCGAAACGTGGAGCCTCCATATGCGACTCCAATGAGACACATTCTGGAGAGGTGGCTCTGATTGAGCCGTGACGTGAAAATGATCTTTTGGTCACGCGGCGTTCATCTCCGATCGCACCACTCGAAGACGCGAAACCCGCGTACAAAAAAGTGCCGGTGTCAAGTCTTTCGCGCAAATCACGCAGGGCTTGAAACCGTATATGGGACAGTAGGTTAGCTCTTTTCGGGGCCGCTTTGCAGAACCGCGGCTTCGTCGGCTAGGAGCCACATAAGAGCGTCGGGAGAGAAAGCCGCATCGCACCGTGTCGTGCTGGATTGCCGAGGAACGGCGGGCCTGTCGCGTCATCATAGCCCAAGAGGCTTGGCGGCATCCAGAATGAAGAACGCGCAGCCGGTGGCTGCGCGTTCGATGGATGCCGTTGGTATGTGACGCCATCATGTCGGCTTCGATGGCGCGCTCCGGGTCGCCGTGCCCTTCCTGAATCCCCGATCCCCCGCCATGAACGCCTCCAGCATGTGCGGGATCAATTTCTCTGCATCGACCGCCTCGCCATACGCCTGCGCGTGCAGCGAGGCGTAGCGGTCGAGGTCGGCTTTCAGGCTTGCCGGGCAGGCAAAGGTCAGCTTGACGCTCTCGGTCTTGGGCAGCGGCCCGAGCCGCAACTTCTTGGTCATGCTCATTGCGAAGCACCCCGGTTGAAGAACAGCGGCTGGTACGGCCGCAGCACCAGATCCCGGTTAACGATGATGCGAACCGGCAGGCCCGGCCGGCTGGTCAGCGTCGGCTGGATGTTCATGTTGCGCCGGGTGATCTCCTGTCCGACTTGATTGATGCTGTCCTGGGCGCTATCACGCCCGGCGATGACGATGCGGTTGCCGTCCTGGCGGTTCTCCGGCGCGGCCAGTTCGGCGCCCACGCCCAGCAGCGTCGTCAGCACCGCGCCCGAGACGATGCGCTTCCAATGCCAGTCCACGTCGTCCTCCAGGCCGGCGTAGCCCGCTGGATCGGTGCCCACAAGGTTGTCGAGCGTCAGCGATGAGGTATCCGGCAGGATGACCCGGTTCCACACCACCTGCACGCGGCTCTGCCCATAGCTGACCTGGCTGTTGTACTTGCCCAGGATGCGCGACCCCTGCGGGATCAGCAGGAACTTGCCCGTGGCCGTGTCATAGACCGGCTCTGTGACGGTGGCGATCACATCGCCCGGAAGATCGGACTTGATGCCTGTCACCAGCGCCCCGGCGATCACGGTTCCGGCCATCACCTGATACGGCGACGCCGGCAGTGCCAGATGGCCGGAATTGCGGGTTTCCGTAGAACCGGCTTTCAGGAACGCCTCTTTCTGGTCTTGCCGGTTCTGCACGGCGGTCGGATCGGATGGCTGCGCCGCCGTCGAGGCCGGCCCGGGGGCGAGCGGATCGAAGGCCGCGAGCGTGCTTGCAGCGCCAGGCACACCCGGCGCTGCCAATGCCACCGTGGCCGCGGCTTGGCCGCCCGAGCGGAAGAACACCGACGAAGCCGCAGCGGCCTCCGCTTCCTTGCGCAAAGCGTCGTTGGGATCATGGCCGGGGGCCGCGTAAGCGGCCACGGCTGGCTGCTGCGAGTTCACGATGGCTGGCCCCAGGTCGCCCGGCAGCGGCGGCCCCAGCTCGGGCACCTTCGGCGGCAGCTTCGAGTAATCGGCCGGCAGGCCATCCAGCCCTTCGGACTTCGAGACGCGATCGACGTTGTAAAGCTCGGTCTGCTCGCCCGCGCCCCGCCGGTGCGGCTGCAATGACCAGATCGTGGCACCGAGCACGGCGACCGACAGGCCGCCGACGAGGGCGGCCAGCGTGCGCCGGTTCAGGCGCGTGACCGGGCGCGGGCGGGCGCGCAGCGCCACCGCCTCGGGCGCTACCTTGCCCGCCTGCGGCGTGGCGAGGTCGGGGGTGTCGTCCTGGCTCATGGTCAGTTCCTCCGCGTTCCGTCGGTGCGCTCGATCCGCACCACGTCACCCTTGTCCCCGCCCAGCCGCAACTCGGCAGCGCCGAACAGGCGATCCACGATGAAATACGGCGAGCGGAAGCGGTAGTTCACCAACTGCCCGTCGCCCTGGGCACCAATGACGAACAACGGCGGCAGCTCGCCTTGTGCGATGCCCGCCGGGAACTGGATATAGACCTTCGCGCCATCGTCGAAGGCGCGCAGTGGCTTCCAGGGCGGATTGCTGCCGCTGATCGTGTAGCGGAAGCGCAGGTTCTCCAGCGACAGCCCGGTATCGACCGGCGCGGCGGCGCTGGCCGCCTGCGCCTGGCGCTGCAAAGCCAGCATCCGGTCGCGCGGGTACTCCCACGACACGGATGCCATCCATGTTTTCTCGGTCGAAGCCAGCTCCAGCAGGTACGTCCTGCGGCTGGTGGTGATGACGAGATTGGTCTTGAGGCCCGAGCGGATCGGCTTGACCAGCACGTTCACGCGCAGGTCGGCACCGCTGCCGCTGGACGTGTCGCCCACGATCCAGCGCACGGTATCGCCGGCGGCCACCGTTACCAGCTCCTCACCCGGCTGGAGCGAAACCACGGTCACGCGGCCCACGGCCGCATAGACCTGGTACAGCGCGCCATCGGTGAAGGGCCACACCTGAATCGCGTTGACGTAGCCCTCGCGCGTGGGCGCGACGCGCGCCTCGGCATTGGCCCGCGAGACGCGCACCTTCTCATCGGCCGGTTCCGGCACCGGCTTGGCATCCTCGGCTTCGGGCAACGGCTGCAACTGCGCCGGCATCGGCAGCACCTCGGGCACAGCCACCACCTCTACCGGCGCGGGCGGCTCGGGCAGCGGCTGGGCCTGTACTGGCTCATCGAGCGAGATGACCGGCGGCGGCCTGCCCTGCGTGGCGCAGCCCGCAAGGGCAGCGAGCATCAACGGCAAAGCGAAAAAGCGGAAAGACAGGTTCATGGTTTTACTCCTTCGGAAGAATCCAGTTCGCGGCTCCACGACAGGCCATTGACGTAAATGCCGAGAGGGTTCTTGCGCAGGCGTTCCTCGGTGCGTGGCGTCTGCTGCACGATGGAAATCACGGCGTTCCAGCGTTCAGTGCCTGCGGCGGCGCCGTTGACGTAGCGCCGCTCCGTCCAGCGCACGTTGAAAGACGTGTCGCTGGCACGGGTCACGCTGGCAATCTGCACCGTCACCGACTCCTTGCCGATGCGCGCGAACGGGTCGTTGACCCGTGCGTAGTCGTTGAGCACGGCCGCGCCCTTGTCGGTCGTGTAGTCGTAGGCGTCCAGCCAGTTCTGGCGGACGACAATGGGGTCGATGGACAGCGAGCGCACCAGCGTCACGAAGCGCGCGATGTGGTGCGCGGTCTGCGCATCGTTGGGCCGGTACGGCGTGGCGGCTTCGCCCACGGCGCGCACCTGGCCCGCGTTGTCCACCTCCACCACGTAAGGCGTCACGATGGACTGCGCCGAGCGCCACACCAGGCCGCCGGCCATCAGAAGTGCGAGCGTGAGGCACCCGAAGGCCATCAGCCGCCAGTTCTTCGCCTGCACACGCGGCGAGCCGATACGGTCGTCCCACACCTGGCCGGCAGCTTGGTACGGCGTGGCAGGCTGCGGCGTGTCGGCATAGCGCACCTGCGGTTTCTTGAATCGCATGGTCAGTTCTCCTTATGAATCGGAATCGCGCAGGCTTGGCCCTTGGCCGGAGCCGCCGCCATCGCCACCGCGCAGCGCGTGGGCGGTGGTGGTCGCGGCATGGGTGAGTTGCTGGCGGCGATGCAGGCGCTTGGCCCAAGCGGGCTGTTCCTGTTTCTGCGCCGTAGCGGCGCCGGATGCGGCCTCGCCTGCGGCACCCTGACCGGATGCCGCGCCCGCGCCGCTATCGGCAGCAGCGCCATTCCAGCCAGCGCGGAAGGGAGCGGCCATGCGTTGCCCGGCAGCGGAAGCGCGGGATGCAGCGCCTCGCCCGGCTGCCTGCGCGCCGGTCTTGGCGACGTTGCCCAGGCCCGCCATTGCGCCTTTCGCACCACCACCTGCGGCGGCGGAGCCGGCCTGGAACGCCGATTTCGCACTACCAGCCGCCGACGTGGCGGCACGCGCACCAGCGCCGGCCAGCTTGGCGGCAGCCGGGGCCATGCGCGCGCCAGCGGCCACGGCACCGCCTACGCCCGTCGCAGCGGCGCCAATGGCGACGGCCGTGCCGGCAGCGCCGACAGCAGCACCGGCCATTGCGCCCGCGCCGAGTTGCGGCGCACCGGACACGAGGCCCGTGGCAATGCCGGGGCCGAAGATCCCCAGCGCCAGCAGCGTGAGTGAGGCCAGCATGATGACCAGCGCGTGGTCGATGGACGGCTCGGCGGGATGGACTTGGAACTGAGCGAACAAGCCCGAGCCGATCCCGACGATCACGGCCAGCACCAGAACCTTGACGCCGGAGGCCACCACGTTGCCTAAGACCTTTTCGGCGAGGAACGCGGTCTTGTTCCAGAGCGCGAATGGCACCAGCACGAATCCGGCGAGCGTGGTCAGCTTGAACTCGATCAGCGTGATGAACAGTTGGATCGCCAGCACGAAGAAGCACAGGACCACGACCAGCCACGCGAGGAACATCACCACGATGGGGTCGAGGTTCACGAACACTTCGGGAAAGCCCGCCATCTCGCCGATCTGCTCCAGAATCGGCGCCCCGGCGTCGATGCCGGTTTTCGCCAGCCGGCCCGGCTGCAAGAAGTTCTCCATCGTGATGGCCGAGCCGGTGGCGGTGATGCCCAATCCCGCAAACGAGCGGAACACGATGCTGGCCAGCCAGTTGAAGTTGTTGATGATGTAAGCGAAGGCACCGACGTAGAGCACCTTGCGCAGCAGCTTGGCGATCACGTCCTCGCCCTGGCCGGTGGCATGGCTCATGGCCCAATACAGGCCGGCGATCGTCATGTCGATGACGATTAGCGTGGCCGTGAGGAACGCCACTTCGCCCCGCAGCAGCCCGAAACCCGAGTCGATATAAGCGGCAAAGGTGTTGAGGAACTGGTCGATGATGGTCACGTCATTCATGGCGTGTCCTCCGGTTCGGCGGGATCGGCCGGCGCCATGCCATCGGCCGGCTCCTCGAAGCTCGGCGGGATCGGCGGCAGGTCGGCCAGCGTCTGGTACTCATCCGGCCCGGCCTGGCCGGAGAAGAAGCGCCGCCGGAAGGCTTCGGCGGCGGCACGGCAAGCATCCTCGCCCGTGGCCTGCCGGTCGGCCGCGCATTGCGCGCGCAATGCCTTCAGCCGCACGGGATCGGCGGCCAGGGCATCGGCAAGGTGGTCGGCCGGCTGCTCGCCGCAAGCGGCCAGCAGCGCGACACACAGGACGAGGACGCATCGCATGGCGGCCTCCCGTCAGTTGCCGTAGAAGTTCACGGGCTGCGGCGTGTACGGCGTGCCGTCGCCCAGGAAGCGCCGCCGCACCTCGCGGGCGCGCTCCGTGGCAGCCGCCTGCCGCGCCAGTTCCAGCGAGGCGGCCCGGTCTTGCGTGATCTGGAGCCGCTGCGACTGGATCGACTGCTTGGCCTGCAAGGCGAGCAACTGGTTCATGGCCTGCATCGCCTGCAAGGCGCCTTGCGCCGACTGGCTCTTGCCCACGAGGTCGGCCAGCACGCTTTCGTCTTCGCCCAGGTTCTGCGACACCTGGGCCTGCATCTGCATGGTGGTCTGCAAGCCGTGGAGCGTGTTCCTCCAACGCTCCTGCGCGTCGCGGTACATCTGGTCGCCGCTGACGGTGGCGGCGTACTGCTCGGGATACAGGCGCGCGAACTCCCGATCCAGATTCGTCACGTCGTAGGCCAATCCTCGGGCCTGGTCGATCAGCCGCTGCGTGGTCGCCAAATTGGCGCGCAACTGGCCGACCACGCTGGACGGCAGGCTGGCGAGGTTGCGCGCCTGGTTCATCAGCATCTGCGCTTCGTTCTGAAGCTGCTGGATCTGGTTGTTGATCTGCTCCAGCGTGCGGATCGCGGTCAGCGTGTTCTGCACGAGGTTGGTGGGATCGACCACGACCCATTGCGCATGGGCGGTGGCGGTGCAAAGCATGGCCGCGATGGCGGCCGCGACAAGGCGCTTCTTCATGGCAGGTTCTCCAGGGGTTGGTCAGCGAGCACCCGGCGCGAGGCCGGGGAACGAGGGCAGCAGGTCGGCCGCCCAATCGAGGCCGCGGTGGCGAAGCCAGGCACCCGCGAAACCGGGCACGCCGGCGTCCAGCAGCACGCGGTCAATGTCGCGCTGGTCTTGCGGCGTGGAAGCGCCCGCGAAGGCCAGCGCCGCCGGCCCCAGGTCGAGGTCGAACAGGCGGTTGCCGAGGCGGGATTGGTAGTAGTAGTCGCGCTTGGGCTGCGCGGTGGCGACGATTTCGATCTGCCGCCTGTTGAGGCCGAAGCCCTCGTAGATCGTGCGAATCTGCGGCTCGGTCGCCTGCGGGTTGGGCAAGAAAATCCGACTCGCGCAGCTTTCGATGATCGCGGGTGCGATGCTCGAATCCTTGATGTCGGCAAGGCTCTGCGTGGCGAATATGACGCTGACGTTCTTCTTGCGCAGTGTCTTGAGCCACTGGCGGATACGCGCGGCAAACACCGGGTCATCGAGGAACAGCCATGCTTCGTCGAGGATCAGCAGCGTGGGCGCCCCGTCGAAGCGTTCATCAAAACGCGCAAAGAGGTAATGCAGCACGGCCATGACGGCGGCCTTGCTGTGCATCAGCTCCTCCATCTCGAAGCACTGCACGTCGGCCGTGCCCAGCCGGTCGTGGTCGGCGTCCAGCAGCTTGCCGTGGGCACCGCCGAGCACATAAGGCGACAGCGCCTGCCGCAGCGTGTTCGATTGCAACAGCACGGAAAGCCCCGTCATCGTGCGCTGCTCCACCGGCGCCCCGGCGAGACTTCCCAGCGCCGACCAGATAGCCGCCTTCTCGTCGGGGCCGACCGCCACGCCTTCGTGCAGCAAGCGGCCTTCGATCCATTCGGCGGCCCAGGTGCGGTAGCCCTCGCGGTCGATGCGTGCCAGTGGCTGGAAGGCGATTTCGCCATCCGTGCCCAGGTCGTAGTGCTCGCCGCCCAGGCCCAGGATCGTGGCCCGCATCGAGCGGCCCATGTCGAAGGCGAAGATGCGCGAACCGCGATAGCGGCGGAATTGCATCGCCAGCGTGGCGAGCAGAACCGACTTGCCCATGCCGGTCGGGCCTGCGACCAGCGTGTGGCCCACGTCGCCGATGTGCGTCACCAGCCGGAACGGCGTCGCGCCATCGGTGCGCGTGACGATCAGCGGCGGGCCGTCGAGGTGGTCGTTCTTCTCCGGCCCCGCCCATACCGCCGACACCGGCATCATGTGGGCCAGATTCAGTGTCGAGACGATGGGCTGGCGCACGTTGGCGTAGGCGTTGCCCGGAATGGACGACAGCCACGCATCCACGGCGTTGAGCGCTTCGGGAATGGTCACGAAGCCCCGGCCCTGGATGACGCGCTCCACCATGCGCAGCTTCTCGTCCGCCACGGCGGCGTCCTCGTCCATGACGGTGACGGTCGCCGTCAGGTAGCCGAAGGCGACTTGATCGCTGCCCAACTCCTGCAAGGCAGCGTCCGCATCGGCGGCCTTGTTGTTGGCGTCGGTATCGACCAGCGGGCTTTCCTGCTGGAAGATCGCTTCGCGCAGCAGCGCGATGACGTTCTTGCGCTTGGCGAACCACTGGCGGCGCAGGCGGGAAAGTTCTTTCTCCGCCTCGGCTTTGTCGAGGCAGAGAAAGCGCGTGCTCCAGCGGTACGCAAAGCCAAGGCGGTTGAGGTCATCCAGAATCCCCGGCCAGGTCGAGGTCGGGAAACCTCGCACCGACACCACGCGCAGGTGCTGGTTGCCCAGCATGGGCGCCAGGCCACCGACCAGCGGCGAGTCGGTCAGCAGCGCGTCGATGTGGAACGGCACTTCGGGCACGCCCACGCGATAGCGCCGCGTCGAGATGGTCGCGTGCAGGTAGGTCAGCGTCTGGCTGTCATCGAGCCAGGCGATCTCCGGCATCACGCCGTCGAGCAGGTCAAAGACGCGATCCGTTTCCGCGACGAAGGCTTGCAGCCGCCCGCGCCAGTCCACGCCGGTCGTCGGCGTGTTCTCGTAGAGCATCGTGGCTGCACGGGCGCGGGATTCTTCCGGCGGCAGGTAAAGCAGCGTCAGGTGATAGCCGCTCTCGAAGTGATTGCCCGATTCCTCGAAGGCGGCCCGGCGTTCTTCCTCCACCAGCCACGAAAGCGGCTCGGGAAACTCCGAGCGCGGATAGTCGGCGGCGGCGTGGCGCTCGGCCTCGATGAACAGCGCCCAGCCCGATCCCATGCGACGCAGCGCGTTGTTCAACCGCGCCGACGTGGCGATTAGCTCGCCTTGCGTCGCGCTGTCGAGGTCAGGCCCGCGAAACCGGGCCGTGCGCTGGAAACTGCCGTCCTTGTTCAAGACGACGCCCGGTGCGACCAGCCCGGCCCAGGGCAGCCAGTCGGCAAGCAAGGCCGGGCGCTGGCGGTATTCGGCGAGGTTCAGCATCGCGGCGTCCTCCCCTCACACGTCCAGCAGCGGGCGGTGCTTGATGTGCCGGGCGAAGACCTGCATGAACTGCGGATCGACGCGCGCGCCCCATACCGCCAGCGAATGGCCGACAACCCAGAGCACCACGCCCGGAATCCACAGTTGCAGGCCCAGGCCGACAGCGGCGGCCAGCGTGCCGTTGGCGATCGCAACGGTGCGCGGCGCACCGCCAAGCAGAATCGGCTCGGTCAGCGAGCGATGCAGCGGCACCTCGAAGCCGTCCGCGAAGGTGTCCGGGGCACTCATACGACGGCCCCGCCGGAGAAGCTGAAGAACGACAGGAAGAAGCTCGAAGCTGCGAAGGCGATGGACAGACCGAAGACGATCTGGATCAGCTTGCGGAAGCCGCCGGACGTGTCGCCGAAGGCGAGCGCGAGGCCCGTGGCGATGATGATGATGACCGCGACGATGCGCGCCACCGGCCCCTGGATGGATTCGAGGATGGATTGCAGCGGGCCTTCCCACGGCATCGAGGAACCGGCGGCCTGCGCGGTTCCGGCCAGGAACAGCAGTAGCGCGGCCAGCAGCAGCCCTTGCCCCGCAGGGCGGGCCAGGCAGCGCAGCCGCGCAAGACGCAAAGCCGGATTTGCAGAAATACGGAAAGCAGGAATGGTCATCTGCGTCATGGCAGTTCTCCAAGTGAGTCAGGGGATGGGGAAGTCGCCGCAGCGGGTGCGGCATCGGGAAGTGGCGGCAGCTCGGGAAACGGCGTTTCCAGTGCATCCGCCAGTTGGTAGCCCACGCCGTCGAAGCCGACGACGCGGGCGATGTTCTCGATGCGGCGTTTGCGCCCGCGCCCGGCGATGTGGATCACCACGTTGACCGCCTCGGCGATCAGCGCACGGGGCGGATTCACCGCCACTTCGAGAATCAGTTGCTCCAGGCGCAGCAGCGCGCCGAGCGCGGAGCCGGCATGGATCGTGGCGATGCCGCCGGGGTGGCCCGTGCCCCACACCTTGATGAGATCCAGCGCCTCGGCACCGCGCACCTCGCCGACGACGACGCGATCAGGGCGCAGGCGCATGGACGAGCGCACCAGTTCGGTCATCGACACCACGCCTGCGCGCGTGCGCAGGGGAACGTGGTCGCGGGCCGCGCATTGCAGCTCCACCGTGTCTTCGAGCACCAGCACGCGGTCGCCTGTGGCGGCAATCTCGGCCAGCAGCGCATTGGCGAGTGTGGTCTTACCGCTGCTGGTGGCGCCGGCGATCAGGACGTTCTGCCGCTCGCGCACGGCGCGAACGAGAAAGCCCGCCTGCGCGCTGGTCATCATCCCGTCGATGACGTACCGCTCCAGCGGAATCACGCCGATGGCGCGTTTGCGCAGCGCGAAGGCCGGCCCCGGCGCTGCCGGAGGCAAGATGCCCTCGAAGCGTTCGCCGGTTTCGGGCAACTCGGCGGACAGCAGCGGCTGGCCGCGATGGACTTCCGCGCCGACGTGGGCGGCGACCAGGCGGATGATTCGCTCGCCGTCCGCCTCGGGCAGTTCCACGCCCATCGGCGCGCGCCCGCTGGAAAGCCGATCTACCCAAAGGGTGCGATCGGGATTCAGCATCACCTCCACCACGTCCGGGTCTTCGAGCGCAGCGGCGATCAGTGGCCCCATCGCCGTGCGCAGCATCTGGATGCGGCGGTCGAGCGACGTGGCACTCATGGACTGCGGAACGGCGCTCATGACGCACGCTCCTGCGCTTGCGCGGCTGCCGCCGCGTCTTCCATCCGCATCGGATCGGGATGCAGTTCCTCCACCACGTCGCGCACCAAGCTCCGGCCCCGCAGCAGGTGGCGACCAAGCTGCTCGGTGAACTGCTCGAAGCGCGCCTTGCCCTGGGCGCGCGCCGCGTCTTGGTGCGCCTCGGGAACTGGCGTGCTGACGGTCAAGTAGTAGCGGATGAACAGCGCCAGCGTTTCGATGGCGATGTTCTGGTCGCGCTCCATGCGCTCGGCCTGGCGCGACAGGCGATCAAGCCGCTTGGCGATGGCCGCCTCGCGCTGGTCGGCCGCATCGGGTGAAAGCCACGATGCGAGCGCCGCCGCGACGATGGACGACTTGGACACGCCTTTCTTGGCGGCAAGCTCATCGAGCCGCTTGGCGTGCTCAGGCTGGATAAAGAGATTCAGGCGGTAGTGGCTCATAGCTCGATTCCGTCGTTGGGGTCGAGGGAAGCCAGCCGGGCCGTGCGCTGCATGGCTGGATCAAGCTGGCGAGGAAGGGGAAGCGGCAGGTCGTCGTCGTCGTCGAGCAGCGCGAGGTCGGCCGCGGTCGCGGCCAGCTCGGGGTCGTAGGCGACGGATTCGGAAAGCTCGGGCTGGCGGCGCGGGCCGCCGTCATCCGTGGAACCCAGGCCATCGGCGGATGCCGTGGCCGATGCCTCGGGCACGGCAGGAATCGCCAGCCCGCTCCAGTCGTCGGGGCGCAACGGCGGCGCATCGGCGTACTGCCCGTCCGCCAGCGTGGGCGGTGGCAGTACGCGGCGCTTGAAATTGGCGTCCGCGTAGTAGCGCAGCTTCTTCGCCTTGATCGGCGCTACGCTGGACACCATCACCACGGCCTCGTCGGGCGGAAGCTGCATGACTTCGCCCGGCGTCAGCAGCGGGCGCGCGGTTTCCTGGCGCGACACCATGAGGTGGCCCAGCCACGGCGCGAGCCGGTGGCCCGCGTAGTTGCGCTGGGCGCGCAGCTCGGTGGCCGTGCCCAGCGTCTCGGAGATCCGTTTGGCCGTGCGCTCGTCGTTCGTGGCGAATGTCACGCGCACATGGCAGTTGTCGAGGATGGAGTGGTTTTGCCCATACGCCTTGTCGATCTGGTTGAGCGACTGCGCGATGAGGAAGCTGCGGATGCCGTAGCCCGCCATGAAGGCCAGCGCCGTCTCGAAGAAGTCCAGGCGCCCCAGCGCAGGGAACTCGTCGAGCATCAGCAGCAGCTTGTGGCGGCGCTCGATGCCATCGGAGCCATCGAGCGATTCGGTGAGGCGCCGCCCGATCTGGTTGAGGATCAGGCGAATGAGCGGCTTCGTCCGCGAGATGTCCGAAGGCGGCACCACCAGATACAGCGATACGGGGTGCTCGGCGGAAATGAGGTCGGCGATGCGCCAGTCGCAGCGCGAGGTGACTTCGGCCACCGTGGGATCGCGGTACAGGCCGAGGAACGACATGGCGGTGCTCAACACGCCGGAACGCTCGTTGTCCGACTTGTTGAGCACTTCGCGCGCCGCCGATGCGACGACAGGATGCGGGCCATCGCCGAGGTGCGGCGTGGTCATCATCCGGTGCAAGGTCAGCTCGAAAGGGCTGGCCGGATCGGAGAGGAAGTTGGCGACGCCGCGCAGCGTCTTGTCTTCGCCCGCGTAGAGCACATGCAGGATGGCCCCGACCAGCAGCGCGTGGCTGGTCTTTTCCCAATGGTTGCGCTTCTCCAGCGCACCTTCGGGATCGACCAGAATGTCCGCGATGTTCTGCACGTCGCGCACCTCATGCGCACCGCGCCGCACCTCCAGCAGCGGGTTGTAGGCCGCCGACTTCGCATCGGTGGGGTTGAACAGCAGGCAGTGGCTGAAACGGCTACGCCAGCCGGCGGTGATCTGCCAGTTCTCGCCTTTGATGTCGTGGATGACGGCGGACGCAGGCCAGGAAAGCAGTGTCGGCACCACTAGGCCGACACCTTTGCCGCTGCGCGTGGGCGCAAAGGTCAGGACGTGTTCCGGCCCTTCATGGCGCAGGTACTGGCGGTCATGCTGGCCGAGGAAAACACCGGCCGGCTGCGTCAGCCCCGCCTTGCGAATGTCATCCGCGTTCGCCCAGCGTGCCGAGCCGTAGGTCGTGACAAGGCGCGATTGGCGCGAGCGCCAGATCGACATGCCGATGGCGACCACCACCGCCAGCAGGCCGCTGCCGCCCGCGATGGCGCCGCCGGTATCGAAAACGCGCGGCGCGTAGGCATCGAAGAAGAACCACCACTCAAACAGCTTCCACGGGTGGTAGATCGGTGTGCCAAGAAGATCGAACCAGGGCGAGCCAAGGCGTAGCTGATAACCAAGGGCGGCTGCTGTCCATTGTGTGGCGCCCCACACGCCGGCGATCACGATGCCGAATACCACGGCGATCTGACCGAACAGCACGTTCGTCCCTTGCATTACCTGGCCTCCGATTTCTCCTGCGCTTCTTCCTCATGGAAAGCGCGGCACAAGGACGTGCCGCTAGCGTCAGGATCGGTGCCGGGTCAGTGCCGGTCAAAGACCGTTTCGAGCAGAAAGGTCGAGCAAAAAGACAGAATTCGCGCGGCGTCGAACCAAAGAAAAACGCCGCAAGAGATAGCGCATTGCGGCGTGTCGAACAGAAAATTGAAGCCGATGCGGCGTAACCGGTAACGAGGCGGCGTCCTTGTTTGTCTACCCTCGGGGTGGTAGGCGAGATACGACGACGCCGGCAGGGGTCAAGCAGAAGATCACGGCCGAGTCGGCACGGCAGCGTAGGCGATGCACTCCACGAGATTGAGCGTGGCGAGCAGCAAGGACTTCTCTGCGTCGGTCCTGACCCCGAGCAGATCGTTCTCCTCCAGGTAGCCGTACGCGAACGCAAGCAGGTAGGGCTCTCGATGCTCGTCGATGTAGTGCTGGATCGTTCGTTGCAGCGACCGGCGACCCGACCCGTGAGTCGATCGAATTCGCCGCGTCAGGCGCCGCAGACAGCTTTCCTGGGTGTCCTCGGAGATCACCGGCCAGGTATGCCCTGACGTCTTCATCGCCTGGTAGGCCACGAGCAGGATGTGTATCGGCACGTCCATCTGTGGGAGGCTGACTCCCATTCGCTGCAAGACCAGGACCGAGGCCAGCAGGTTGGGTTGATGGGCGAAGACCTCGTCGGCGAGCTGCGCCTGCTCGGCCAAGCCCATCGCGTCGACGGCGATCGCCGCCTCGGCCAGCACGGCTTGGGTGATCACGGCCATGGCAGCCTACTGCGCGGCAAGTGCGGCGCCCGCGGTGATCGTTCCCCCGTCGAGGCGGTTCAGATCCGAGCGCAGCGGGTCGGCCGCGAAGTGCTGCTTCCACAGACGCGGCGTCAACTCGGTCACGCGCGAGGCCGGGTGTTCGCCCACGCGCTGCAAGACGTCCACAAGGTAGGTGTACGGGTCGATGCCGTGCAGCCGGCAGGTCGCGATCAGACTCTTCACGATGCCGGCATGTTCTGCGCCGACCTCGGTCCAGCAGAAGAGCCAATTCCTTCTTCCCATCGGGATCGCACGCAGCGTGCGTTCGAGATGGTTCGTGTCCATTGGCACGCCGGGGTCGCCGAGGAACACCTCCAGGCCCGCGCGGCGCTCGCGCACGTAGGCCAACGCCTTCGTCAGCGGGTTGCTCGGCAGCAGCCCTTGCTGCTCGAACCGGCGATCGACCCAGTCGAAGAAGGCGTCCACCAGCGGCTTGCTGTGCGTCAGCCGGTGCAGCCGCTTGTTCTCGCCCTTGAGCTCGCGCCTGCGGATCTCGCGTTCGATGTCGTACAGCGCGCCGATCTGGCGCAGCGCCTCGGCCGCGGCCTGCGGCTCGGCATCTTGCGCTTCGAAGAACGTCCTCCTCGAGTGCGCCCAGCATTGGGCGTGGGTCACGCCAGCCTTCTTCGTGTAGTTCGCGTAGGCCGCGTAACCGTCGCTGAGCAGCACCGCGCCGCCGGGCTGCTCGAGCCCCAGCGCCTGTTCCACGTTCTCGTGACGGCGCGAGTCGAAGAACGGGAAGCACACCTCGTCGTGCTCGCCGTAGATCGGCCAGAAGTACGCTGCGTTCATCTTGCCCGGCCCGGCACGACCAGCCTTGATTGGCACCTCGTCCATGGCCTTGACGCGGCTGGCGCAGATCGAGGCCAGCTGGGCCTCGTAGATGGCCCTCAGCAGCTTTGCGCCTTGCTGCACGATCTGCGTCAGCCACGGCCGGCTGAGCTTGAAGCCCGCAGCCGTGAGCCGCTGGTGCTGGCGGTACAGCGGAAGGTGCCAGGCGAACTTGTCGACCAGCACACCGGCGATAAAGCTCACATCGGCGCGGCTGCCCTCGATGACGCCCGCAGGCGCCGGCGGGCAGTGCAGGGTTTGCGTGTCCAGCCGCTTGATCAGCGGGCGCACATACTTGAGCACCACGTAGCTGCCCGGACGCTGCGCCAGGCGGTGGCTGGTCTTCTGGCCGACGACCTCGTACTGCCCGGGGCCGAGATCCTTCACTTCGGGATTGGGCACCTCGATCGTGAGAACGGGGACCTTGCTGGCATCGAAGAACGGAGCGCTCGAGCTGTCGTCGGTGAAGTCGCTGCGCGGCCGGCGCCGCGTGTGCGACGGCACCTGCTGCTCGCCGGTGCCGTCACCCGGCGACACGGGCAGATCCTGTCCGAGCACCTGACCGAGGTGCATCTGCTGAGGGTCGGGCGTCGGCGCGAAGCGCTCGCTCTTGCTGCCGAACAGCTGGCGCTTGAACCACTCGAGCTGGCGCTGCAGCGTCTGGACCTGCTCCTTGAGCTGATTGATCGTGCCGTCCTTGCCCAGCAGCATTCGCGCGACTTGTTGCGCATCGAGTGCGGCCACCTCGGCGGCATTGAGCACTCGTTGGGGCTGCGCGATCGACATGGGCTCTCATGGTATCGACGCTGCGCGGTTGTCGCCACGGTATTGAACCTCATTGCCCGAACGCCGATATCGCTTCAGCCGGCGCTTCACCTCGAACCCCTCGAGCATGAGCTTGAGCGACGTCCAGTCCATCTCGCGATGGCGAACGTCACTCCAGTCGACGGCGAAGCGACCGGCCTCGAGCCTCTTCGCCCAAAGACACCAGCCGCTGCGATCGAAGTACAGCACCTTCATCTGGGTGCCGCGACGGTTGACGAACACGAACAGGTGCCCGCTCAGCGGGTCCTGCTGCAGGTCGTGTCGAGCCAGCGCGTACAGGCCGTCGAAGGACTTGCGCATGTTGGTCGGCAACCCGTACAGGAACACGCGAATGTGGCCCTCGGGGAAGAACATCAGCGCCTCGCCAGCAGCAACGTCACTCCGCGGCCCAGCTCGATGCGCAGTTCCACGCCTCCGGTCGCGCCGCCGGAATCCGCACCCAGCACGCCCAAGTCCACGAATGAAGACGCTCGCTTCTCGCCAGGTGGCTGCATGGGCGCCGGGAGTGTCGTTGCGCCAGGCTGCAGCCGCGTGCGCCAGCGATTGAAGCTGCTGCGGCACACGCCTTCGCGTCGACAAAACTCCTCGACGCTCAGCCGGGCCGTGCCGAAGCGTTCGAGCAGTTCGGCCCAAGCCGCTTCGTTCAGACGCCGGCGCCGCTTGACGACGCGTTCGACGATTCCATCCATCTGCATCGCTCCTCGTCCAAAGTGGATGAGGGCATTGTTCGCAGAGGACCGGGCGCGGGGAAGAACGCCGCCGGCTTACCGCTTACGATGCGGCGAACTGCCAACGATCAGAACTTGGGCGATTCCTTCGGCGGCGTGTAGGGCGTTTCGCCGTCGCCATAGAACCGTTTGCGCGTGGCCTCGGCCACCCGATTGCAGAGCACGTCACCCCGCTTGGGCCGATCCGTCTTGCACTGTTGGCGTAGTTCCTTCAACCGTTCGGGATTGGCTGCCAGTTCCTCCACCGTTGGGATATTCGCTTCCGATGTGTTGGCCTTCTGAGGCGTTTCGGATTGGCCGCAGGCGGTCAACACCGGCACCAGCAAGAAATGGATGATCTTCGTCATGGCGCAGGTTCCTCCGGGGGATCAAGATTGCGGCCCAGCATGGGCCTGGGAGATTCCAGAGATTCGATGGCCTGTACGCGCTCAATGAATCGAGCCAGAACCTCCGATGGTTCGCCTATAGGGTGCAGCAGATAGGTTGTCAGGGGTGGGACACGTGATGCCAAGGGGCGGGCCACCACGCCCGGTTGTCTGCTAGCTGTAATGTGTGCTGCACCCGTAAGCCCAAGCGCGAAGCCGGCCGATACAAGCGCCATCATCAAATCGCAGGAGGCCACGCGCTCCGCGATCAGGGGTTCCATGTCCGCACGGCGCAGTACCCGATCAACGTGTTTCGCGTGGCTTTCGCAAACCTGTGGATCGCACAGAACCAGAGGGTAGCGGAGCAGTTCCTCCAACGGAATGCGCTTATGCACCAGCAGAGGATGTCGAGCAGGTACAGCCACCATGAGCGCATCGCTCCAGACGGGTATAGCGACGATGCCTTCGCCCACTTCGTCTGATTGCGCGAATCCTACGTCATAAAGATCGTCGTGTAGCCCCTTGATTTGTTGCGACAACGGCACTTCGGAGAAGCGAATCTCGACTTCAGGTTCTTCCTGTCGGCACAAAGCGAGCACCGCCGGAAGGCGCGACGGTGTAATGCCGTCCGATAAGGCCACCCGCAACTGACCGTGAAATCCATTGGCCGCTGCTTTTACGCTGTCGCGCGCTTGTTGCAGAACAGCAAATACCCGGCGGACATGCTCCAGAAACAACTTACCTGCACGTGTTAGGCGAGTGCTGCGTGTGGTACGGGCAAACAGTACAACACCTAGCTCCTCCTCTAGCTCCTTAATGGCGCGAGAAAGTGGAGATTGTTCGATGTGCAGCTTCTCCGAAGCTCTAGCGAAGTGAAGCTCCTCCGCCACGGCGAGAAAGTATTTTAGATGTCTCAACTCCATAGACGAATAGCTCCCACGAGTGCGCATCGCAGGCGGTAGCCGCGACCTGTGAGTCGCGGCTACGCCCTAAACAATCAGTTGCCGCCGTTGGACGGGCGGCGTTCCGCAGAAGATTGCGCCGCGTTTGGCTTCTTCTTCGCGGCGTCGCATTGCTCTTTCAGCTTCTTTACTTCGGGATAAGCCACGTCACTGATATACCGCTTCGTATCTGCCAATTGCTCGCATGTCTTCGGTATCGCCTTCGCATCGTCGTCATGCCCGCCGGTATGGGCCATCACGAATGGCGAAGCGAGCGAGGCGCTGGCTAGAGCTGCAATCAAAACCGGACGAATGTTCATTTTTCAATATCTCCTGGGATGAGGCCCGGCCTATGTGGCAGGGCGGGAAACTTCGGCTTCCTGCCATGCAATTGGCATGGGGGGGGGGGGGCCGGAGTGCATGGGCATGTGCCCGTAACCAATTTGCCAATCACAAGACGCGCTTCATTTCCATGTATTGACCGCGAGTGCGAACAATCACCGTCACGTCAGCGTCGCCACGGTTCCGCCAGAACCAACCGTGATTTCCACTAAAGGCAGCCTGGATCACGCCATTGCTAGCGGGCACCGCGCGACCCTTTTCATAACTGATGGACTGGCCGCCACCATCGCCGTGGGTATCGAAGTTCACAACGCCCCCTTCGGCAACCCAACTGAACTCGACCTGCTCGCCGGCCTTCATACTCAACTTCACCTCCGCCCCTTGGCCGGGCTTGAGTGCGACGCGCATTTCATCGCGCCAGGCGGCGCCGTTCTCCGCCTGCGCGGCGTTCTGTGCTTGTGCAGGCGCGGCGGTGCCTGCATTCCCTGTCGTCGCGGCAGCGGGCATGGCTGCATCCTTCGCGGCATCCGCAGCGGCTTCTTCGGCCAATTGCGTCTTGATCTCCCCCATTTCCGTCAGGCCGAGGACGCGACCAATCCCTGTTGGGTCGATCGCGTACTCGGAGGGAAGGACGATGCCGACCAAAATTGCGATGGCGGCGACGAGTGCAATGAGCGTCGAGCGCAGCAGTTGTTTCGACGATGGAAGGTCGTCGAGGGTTGGCTTGGATACGTTGTACATGGAATTTTCTCCGTGTTTGATTCAGGAAACGAAATAGCCGGTGAGCTGATAGCCGATCAGGATGAAACCGGCACACATCATCGCTACGTTGGCGGTGTACGCATGGCGCCAGAAACTAGCTGTTCGGCGCCAGTAGCTCATTGCGATCAGAATAGTGCCGAGCGCGATCAACTGCCCGATTTCAACGCCGACATTGAATGCCAAAAGATTTGGAATCAGGCCATCGGGCGAGATGTTGTATTCGATGATCTTGGTTGACAGGCCGAATCCGTGAAAGAGTCCGAATACGACTGTTGCGACTTTCGTGTTGGGCTGGAAGCCGAGCCAACGCTGAAATGCGCCGATGTTGTCGAGCGCCTTGTAAACCACCGAAAGACCGATGATCGCGTCGATGATGTAGCTGTTTATCCCGACGTTGAAATACACGCCAAGCAGCATCGTGGTTGAGTGGCCGATGGCAAATAGCGTCACATACAGGGCGATATGCTTCATCCGGTACAGGAAGAAGATTACGCCAAGCAGGAACAGGATATGGTCGTATCCCGTCGCCATATGTTTCGCCCCTAGATACATAAAAGGGATGAGGTTGACGCCGGATATTTCCTGGATGTAGCCCTTATCGCCCTCGGCAACGGCATGGGCGAGTGCCTGATTCGCGCACGCGAACAGCAGGATAGTCGTCGCCATAAGAAACAGGGAAGTCCGTTGCCAGGTCGGTCGATGGCGATCCGGCATTACTTCAAGTGATCTTTCACGCATGAATTTCATACCTCAATTACTCTCCTAAGAATCCATGTGGTTCGGGTGCGGCAAGCGTCTTTCTCGTTCGCCGCGCCATGCGAACCGTTGAAATTGGCGTCTTGCTTACGCCGGCGCGGTGTCCTGGCTATCGGTGCGCCGATGGATGAGGCGATACAGGGCCGGCAGCACCAGTAACGTCAACAGCGTCGAGGAAACAATGCCGCCAATGACGACGGTTGCAAGGGGTCGTTGCACTTCCGCACCCGTTCCGACGTTGACGGCCATCGGGACGAAACCAAGGCTTGCAACCAGCGCAGTCATCAGTACCGGGCGTAGCCGCGTCATCGCGCCGTTCACGATGGCATCGTGAATCGGCGTGCCTTCGTGGTGCAGCTTGCGAATGAAGCTCACCATCACCAGGCCGTTGAGCACCGCCACACCGGATAGGGCGATGAATCCAACCCCTGCCGAAATCGAAAGCGGAATATCGCGTAGCCACAATGCGGCAACGCCGCCTGTCAGTGCCAATGGCACGCCGCTAAAGACGACTGTGGCGTCCCGGCCCGAGCCGAAGGCCATGAACAGAAGGCCGAAGATCAGAACCAGTACAGCCGGCACGACGACGGACAGCCGTTGGCTCGCCGAAATGAGTTGCTCGAACGTGCCTCCGTAATTGACCCAATAGCCCTCTGGCAGTGTGATTTCGCGGCTTACGCGCTCACGCAGTTCTTCCACGAACGACCCTAAATCGCGTCCGCGCACATTGCTGGTAATGACGATCCGGCGTTTACCGTTCTCGCGGCTGATCTGATTGGGGCCGGGTGCCACTTCGATTGACGCAAGCTGGCCAAGCGGTACGTAACCGGCTTGGCCCGGTGCGGCAGCAGTGCCGCTCGGGACGGGAATGGGTAGTGTCGCCAGTGCTTTAGGGTCTTGGCGCTGCGCTTCGGGCAACCGAACCACAATATCGAAGCGGCGATCGCCCTCAAACACCTGACCAGCGACGGCACCACCAAGAGCGATTGCCACCGTCTGCTGTATGTCAGCGATCGCCAGACCGTATCGAGACAGTGCATCCACGTTCGGCGTGATCGTCATCAGCGGCAGGCCCGTAATCTGTTCGAGCGCCACGTCAGCAGATCCCTCGATACTCTCGGCCACGGCTTCAATCTTGGAGCCTAGTTGGGCCAGTTGCTCCATGTCATCGCCATACACCTTGATCGCCACCTCGGCTCGAACACCCGCGATCAACTCATTCATGCGCATCTGCACGGGCTGAGTGAACTCGTAGTTGTTGCCGGGAATGGTGTTCACCGCCTTTTCCAGCTCGGCAAGCAATACGGCTCTCGGTTTGCGCGGATCGGGCCATTCGCTGCGATCCTTGAGCATGATGAAAGTGTCAGCTACCGAAGGCGGCATGGGATCAGTCGCAACCTCGGCAGTACCGATCTTGGCAAAGACTTCCTCAACCTCTGGAAACTCCTTGATCCGCGCTTCCAACTGGCGCTGCATGCCAATCGCCTGGGTCAGACTCGTTCCGGGAATCCGCATCGCGTGCAAGGCGATGTCGCCTTCATCCAGATTAGGGATGAACTCGGTGCCAAGGCGCGTTGCAAGCAAACCAGACAGCACTACCAACACCGCTGCCGCCGCGACGACGGCGACTCTCAGCCTGATTGCCTTCTGGAGAAGTGGCGCATAGAAGCGGCTGATGCCCCGCATCACCTTGGTTTCCTTCTCGGAAACCTTGCCGGTGACAAACAACGCGACCGCAGCGGGCACGAAAGTCAGGGACAACACCATCGCACCAGTCAATGCGATCACGACGGTAAGAGCCATCGGATGGAACATCTTTCCTTCCACACCCGATAGCGCGAATATTGGAAGGTAAACCGCCGTGATGATGAACAATCCGAACAGGGCAGGCTTGATGACCTCTGCACTGGCGCTCGAAACCAGCGAGAAACGCTCATCGCGGGTCAACAGCCGACCGAGCTGGTGCTGTCGTTCGCTGAACCTGCGTAAGCAGTTCTCCACGATGATGACCGCGCCATCGACAATCAGGCCGAAATCCAGTGCGCCCAAGCTCATCAGGTTGGCCGAGATTCGGTTTTGCACCATGCCGGTGATCGTCAGCAGCATGGCGAGCGGAATGACCGCTGCGGTTATCAGGGCTGCGCGCAGGTTGCCTAGCAACATGAACAGCACGGCAATCACCAGCAACGCGCCTTCCAGAAGATTCTTCTGCACGGTTGCGATGGTGCGATCAACGAGTTGAGTGCGGTCATAAACCGCGTGCGCTCGGACTCCCTCGGGAAGTGTCGCGTCTATTTCAGCGAGCTTTTCTACCGTGCGCTGTGCAACCGCTCGGCTGTTCTCGCCAATCAGCATGAATGCTGTTCCCAGCACGACCTCCTTGCCGTCTTTTGTGGCCGCGCCGGTTCGCAGTTCGCTACCTTCCAGAACTTCCGCCACGTCGGACATTCGGAGTGGCAGCCCATCGCGCGTTGCCACGACAATCTTCCGCAGTCGCTCGATGTCGCCTACCTGTCCGGGGATGCGGATCAGGTACTGCTCGCCGTGACGTTCGATGTAGCCGGCACCGACGTTGGCGTTGTTCCGCGCAACGGCGTTCAGCACGTCGTTCATCGTCAACTCGTAGGCCAGCAGCTTGACCGGATCGGGTGTGATGTGGAACTGACGCACGTAACCGCCGATGGTGTTGACCTCGGTGACGCCTTTCAGATTGCGGAGCTGCGGACGCACCGACCAGTCTTGCAATGTGCGCAGCGCCGTCGGTGTCCATATTTCCTCGTAGCCCTTTTCGGGTTCCAAGGTGTACATGAATATCTCGCCCAGGCCGGTTGCCACCGGCCCGAGAGAAGGATTCAGGCCCGCCGGAAGTTGCGAAGATGCCTGCTGCAAGCGTTCGGCGACCTGCTGGCGGGCAAAGTAAATATCAGTACCGTCCTCAAAGACCGCAGTGACTTGCGACAGGCCGTAGCGGGAAATCGAGCGGGTGTACTCCAACCGGGCGAGGCCAGCTAGCGCCGTCTCAACCGGAAAAGTGACGCGCTGCTCAGCCTCCATTGGCGAGTAGCCCGGCGCCTCAGTATTGATCTGTACCTGGACGTTGGTAATGTCCGGTATCGCGTCGATCGGTAAGCGGCTGTAGTTCCAGATGCCCAGCCCGGACAGGGCCAGCACCAATAGAAGCACGAGCCAGCGATGCGCGATGGACGCGCGAATGATACGTTCGAGCATATCCGCGCCCTCAGTGATCGTGGCTTGCGCCAGACTTTTCGATGTCTTGGCGTATCAGGAAACTTTGCTCGGTCACGTAGTTTGTGCCGGGCTTGAGTCCGTTAGTCACTTCGGCGTATTCACCATCGCGCTCGCCAAGTTCGAGCATTCGGACTTCGTATGTCTCGCCAACCTGTGCGAAAACCACGGTGAAGTCTCGGAATCTCTGCAACCCGGACTCCTTTACCGCCAGTGATACCTTGCGCGTGCCTACTGTGACCTCGGCCGCCACGGTCATGCCAGGGCGCCAGCGCCCCTCCAGGTTCGGGATGCTGACGCGGGCAATGACGCTTTGGCCGCTGCCAGCCACCGGCAACAATCGCTGGATCTTTCCGCTGGCTTCGGTCTTCCCGGTGGCTGACCGGATTCGTACCGGCTGCCCTGGCTGTAGGGCTTCGGCATCGGTGCCGATGGCGCGCAGGTCGATCCATACGTAGGACGGGTCAGCCAACTCGAACAGCGCACCTGCTTGAGCCACATCACCGACGTTCGTGTTGCGTGCGAGCACCACGCCGTCGAACGGTGCGGTACTCGGGTAGGTGCGCATGCTGTCGTTGCCCTCCACGATGGCCAGCGTCTGGCCGCGGCGGACTCGCTCGCCCTGTTGCACGTTCACTGACCGCACGATGCCAGGGAAGCGTGCGCGAACCGCTGCGTGTCTGTCGGCATCCAGAACAACGGTTCCCATCAGCCGCACAACGTCTCGGATGACTGCCGGCCCCGCTGATTCGGTCTTGATGCCAGCATCCTTGGCGATACCAGCCGGAATGCTTACGCGACCCTCATAGGATTCATAAGACCAAGTGGACTTCTTTCCCGCGTGTTCGGCGGTCACGGCGACATCGAAAGAATGCGGCTCGGTCACTTCACCGCTGCCGACCAGATAGTTGCCTTCTGGCCTGAACGTGAATTGGTTGACCTCGCCATCCAAACGGGAGAGCTTGATCGTTGCGGCAACATCAGCGGGGGCAACTGGCTTGCCGTCACGATAGGCGTAGAGCCTGTAATGCGGGGGGGCGTTGGTTTCGTAGATGGTGACCTCCAAAGCGAAGTCACCGTCGCGGAGTAGCCGCCCATTGTTTGGGCCGCGCTCATAGCTTCCGCTGGCTTGGGCACTGGCCGCCTCTTTGGGCTTGTCGCCGCCAGGGCTGCATGCGGCGGCAAGTACACAAAGGAGCAGCAGGGAAAGAATGCGAATCATGGTGCGGTGTCCTCAACGGTGGCGGTGAGGCGTTCCACCTCGACCAGCAGAAGGTGATAGCGGGTGGCGGCTTCCACAGCTCGCGCACGCAGGTCGAATAGCGTTCGCTGCGCTTGAGCCAACGACAAATAGGAGAATCGGCCTTGCTCGAAGCCGCGACGAGTCGTTGCCAGGGCGCTTTCAGCCATAGGCAGCATTCGTGCGCGTAGCGACTCAGCCTCTGTCCGTGCGTGCGTGAGTTCTTGATACTTGTCGAACAGCGCCTGATGGCGCTCAAAACGTTCGGCGTCACGCCTCGCTTCAAGCGCAGCAAGCTCCGCATTGGCCTGGGATACCGCGTATCCAGAGCGCGTCGGGCTGCCCAGCGGCACCGAGATCGACATCACTACGCCGTGATCCTTGTAGGCTTCCAAACGCCGAATGCCCAAGCTGACGTCGATGTTGGGTTTGGCTTCGGCCTCCGCGAGCCGGCGGCGGGCGCCGATGGTGTCGGCCCGCAAACGCGAAGCCCACAGTTCCGGCGTCATGGGCAAACGGGCGGCCAGCGTCTCGAATGGCGCCACGGTCGGCAAGGTTTGGAGGTCGCCGACGACCTCGCCGAAGTCGGGGATCGTTGCCCCCCAGCTTGCGGCCAAAGTCATCTTGGCGCTTGCCAGTTCGTGTTCAGCACTCTCCCGATTCAGTTGGGCCTCCGCGACCGCAATTTCGGCGGCCTGCAAATCTGAATCAGGATTGCGTGCGGCTTTGACCCACGCAGCGACCTCCTGCCGCGTGCGCTCCGCTTGCTTGATGCGTTCCTCGGCATAGGTCAATCGCTGTTGCCTGGCGAGCACTTCAATGAAGCGAGCCGTAGTTGAACTAGCTAGATCAATCCGTGTTTTGGTGGCCTGGTGCTCCTGTTCTCTCAGCTCGGCTTGTCCCAGCGTTTGGCGGGCCTCGCGCTTGCCGCCGAGTTCTATGACCCGACCGATGCGCAATGTCGTTTCGGCCGAGCGGATACCTCGCAGGTTGCCGTTCCCGGCGACGTTCTCAACCTCGCCGCCAATGGTGTAAGGCGGTGGCAGGGCTTCGCGCTGTGTGCGCGCTCGAACGGCCTGGAGCTGCGCCGTTTCGGCGGCGATGGATGGGTGGGCGGCCAGTGCTCGGGAGACTGCCTCCTCCAATCGCAGGGGTTCGGCGGCCAGGGCGGCGGATGTACCGCAGGCTCCGACAAACACCAAGGCTACTAAGCGGATCAAATTCATGAAAATCCTCACGACGACGACAGGTGGCGAGCAAACGATTCCGCGTCACGGCTGCTCGCACACGCCTTAGTGGAATCGTCATAAAACCGATCATCAATCGGTTTTTCAGGCAAAAAAACACAGCACGCGCGCATATGGACTTACCTCGTCATCACAGTGATGAGAGATTCGGTCACGGAATGCAGCCAGCCGGTAGATAGGCTGCAAAACGCCAGAACAAGAATGCCTAGCATCGGCCCCAGGTATGAGACAGACGAGTGCTTGGACGACAGCAACGCCTCGACACGCTCAGGGACGAAATCGGAAAAGAACGCCATAGCCAAAGGCATCTGTTCCTTGGCGTGTTGCCGAAATATCTTTTCTACTGCAACGATGGTTTCGGCTACGGCGACAGGGCATCCCACTTCGTTTGCAGCAGCGAAATCACAACGCTGTTCCAAGGAGAGTTCCAGATCGCGCAACAGCCGGCGACGAGTGCCCGGCAACTGGATGCTCGACAAGACGACAGCGATCAGGCGATGCAGCACATCTCGATTGGCGATATGAGCCTGTTCGTGCGCCAGCACCACGCGCAATTGCGTTGGGTCGAGTCGCCGCATCAACGAGGTTGAAAGCAGGATGTGGCCATTCCCGACACCACAAGCCAGCGCCATAGGCTGATCGACATCAAGCACGCGAAGTTTGTCTGGATGCCCCGGACGCCAGCTCAGGCGCACCATCGAGGCAAGGGTTCGACGAGCACGCCAAAGGCCAACTGCGGCCCGTAAAGCCAGCCAAACCGCGTATCCCGCCAACAATGCCAATGCTCCCCATAGCCAGGCACTTTGCCCATTGCCGCTCGGGTGCCAAACGCACAGGTGCAGCAGCGTGTCAGCGTGCGCAGAGCAGGCAGCGGCAAATCTGGCCGAATCATCAAACATCGACGGCATGGCGATGGTCATGGCCGTATAGGCAATACCCGCCAATGCGGGTGTTACCAGCATCCACCAAGACACTCTTGCTCGCTGATAGGGGGTCTTTCCCGACAGCGCACGGCGTAATGGGCGCTCGCAGGCTCCAATCAGCAGGGTAAGCGTTACTGCCAGCACGAAGCCGGATAGCAATGCGAACTGAAGTAGTGGGCCATAACTCGTCATCACGGCTGATCCAATTCAGCGCGACGACGGGCAATCAACTCCTCCAGCCTCTTGAGCTGGTCATCATCCGCCCTTGCAGCAAGATCGACAAAGGCGCTCAACAACGCATCCGGCTGCGGGCCTGCGACACGACGCACCGTGGACTCGACCAGCTTCTGGATCAGTTCCCGGCGAGATACTCGTGCCGAGTATTCGTAGGCATGGCTGATCTTTTCGCGCTGGAGCATGGCCTTGCGAAACAGACGTTCTAGCGTGGATTGCACGGTGTTCAAGGAAATCGAGCGAGACTGCCCAATGCGCGCGTACACCGCCTTGGTGTCGGACGGGCCGAAGCGCCAGATGTCTTCGAGCACGGCGATTTCCAGATCGCCAAGTGTTGGTACGCTGTGGTTGGTCAATGTTGTCGGCTCCGAGCTTTGACTCGAACTCAAGAGTATCCACCACAAAAAACCGACCGTCAATCGGTTTATTGTGCGACCCCGTGCCGGACACTGCTATCGTAGGAAGTTAACCAACGGCAGGCCCACGCTGCCGTCCTATCTCCCAGGACACGCCGCCGCCGCGCACCGTAGCGGCAAGCTGCTGGCCCAGCCGCTGCTCGACCACCGGCCGCCACGGCACCAGACTGAACCCCTTGCCGTCATCGAGCATGGCGTAGCGCCCACTGGCGAGCATGACGCTGCGCCGGTAGATACCGGCCACGCGCTGACCGTCACCCGCAGGCCGATGTTCCAAGCCGGTTTCGGCCGCAATGTCCTTGGCGGCCTGCGCCAGCTCCCGATTGCGCAGCGTGCCCAGCAGGTTGCGCGCGAGGATCACGCGCTGCCCACGCCGCTCGGCCAGCCCCTGTTCGGCCAGGAAGTCGGCGCGCTGCTGCATTGCCTGCTTGGCCTCGCCGCCAAAGCCCAGGTCGCCCAGGCCCGAGCCGCCGCCGATCAACTGCTGGTCAAGCCAGGTGGCCCCGATAACGCGGGCCTGCCGCTCGATGGGCAGGTGCGATTTCAGTTCCACGGCCACGCCGCCCAGGCGCTGCGCGTCGTAGCGGCGGCCCTGTTCGGCCAAGTCGTCCGGCACCTTCCATAGTCCCTCGGCCACGCGCTCCACGATGCCAGCGCGGCGCAGGGCTTCCAGCCGGCGGACGTGGGCCGCGACGACTTCCTGCGGATCGCGGCCCGGTACGGCCTGACCCTGCGCGATGGCGAGGTGATGATCGGTGCGGTACAGGCCACCGCTCGCCAGTGCGGCGATGTTCTTGTCGGCGGCGCGCACGTCGGCCGATCCCTTCACCTCCACCACGGCACCGGCTGGGTAGTTCGCCAGCTCGTCGCGGGCGTTGAGCGCGACGTAGTGGGCCTTGCCATCCACCCCGTCGATGACCAGATAGCCCCGGTCGCGCAGTTCGTCGGCCAGCCCCTTCGCGGCCACGCGGCCGAGGATGGTTCGGCCATCCTCGCCCGGCTCGAACACCGCCAGCTCGCGCGGCTGGCCGCTCATGGCCCGCTGCATGGTGCGGATGATGTCGCCACGCTCGCCCAGGGCGCGCAGGGTCTTTTCGGCGTCGGTATGGACCGCCCAGGTGCCCGGCTGCGTTTCGTCGGCCAGGCCCAGACGCTGCAAGCGTTGCAGCCGGCCGATCAGCAGCAGGCGCTGGCGTTGCAACCTCGGCTCGTTGAGCCGTTCGACATGCACCAGGCCATCGTCGCCCAGCTCGCGCTTGAGCGTGCGATCCAGGCTCGTCCACCGCTCCTGTTCCACCTCGCGCTGCAAGGTCTGCTGGATCTCCAGCTCGGTGCGTGGCCCCAGCCACTCGGTCGCCAGTTCGGCCGCACGATGGCGGAAGCCATCGGCGATGTAGTCGCCCGCGATGATGAGGTCTTTGCCGGTGTCATCGCGCCCGCGCACGACGATGTGCGTGTGCGGGTTGTCGGTATTCCAGTGGTTGACCGCCACCCAATCGAGGCCCGTGCCCAGGTCGGCCTCCATGCGGCCCATGAGGTGCCGCGTGTAGGTGCGCAGGTCTTCGAGTTCCGGGCCATCCTCGGGTGAGAGGATGAAGCGGAAATGGTGTCGGTCGTCGGCGCAGCGTTCCTTGAAAGCGTCGAGGTCGGCGGCATCGGTCTGCGGCCCGTAGGCTTGGCCCGGCTCGCCATCGCGGCCCACGCCGTCGCGCTCGATGTAGCGCAGGTGCTTGGCGAGCGACTGCGGGCTGGCCTGGCGCTGGTTGACCAGCAGCGTCTTGATGGTCACGCGCCGCGACATGGGCGTCAGCTTCGCTCCGGCGAAGCGCGCGGCCGTGTGGCCGCGCCCCAGGCGCGAGCCGGGCCGCTGGCCGTTGCCCCTCCCGGAGCCGCTGGCAGCGCCAGGACGGCGCACCGACGACTTGCCGCTACTGGCCTTGCCTGCCTGCTTGAGCACCTTGGAAACGAAGCTCTGGCCCCGGTTCTTCGGTGCGCTGGGGCGGATGCGGAAATCATCGTCGCGGCGGTCGGTCATGGCTGCGCTCCCTGCAAGCTCTGGCGTGTCCGGTCGTGTGAAGCACGCGGACAGCCCTGCATTGGCGCGGGCCTCGCGCCCCAAGCGGCACGGCGGCGAAGCCGCTCCGTGCCGCGCCACCCCATGTGCAGACTGGCTTTCGACGCGGCCCGGTGCCGCGTCCTTTTGTCTTGCCTTCCGCCTTTGCCCCTCGCTGGCGCTCCGGGCAGCGGCGGCCCGGCGGTGCTGCTGCGCGAGCAGCCAGCGCGCCGGCGAACGCGGCGACGGCCATAGGCCGGGCGCGTTCGAGGCAAGACGCCTGCACGTTGGACGGCTGCGCCGAAGGCAGCGCGAAGTGCGGTGCGAATGCACCCGCACTGCACGCGCGACGACACGGCGACGGCCAGCAGAGCGACACGCCCGATGGCACGACAAGATGCACGGCAACGTGCAGCGAGTCGGCGGCCATCATGGGCGGGATTCCAGCCAGACTGGATGCGCGACCCCGATCACGGCGGATGCGCTGACCGGCCCGAAATACCGGCTGTCGAACGACGCCGGGTTGGTCACACTCAAGAGGAACAGTTCGCCGGATTCGAGGCGGCGGCATTGCTGCCAGGATGGCAGCGGCCGGCCCCAGCGGTCGGCAGGCAGCACGGCGGCCGAAGGCACGCCGTCGATGCGGACGACGCGGCCAGTGCTGCACACCTCCTGCGGCGCGACGGCGCCCACGCGCTTGAGCAGCGGCACGCGCGCCGGCAGGTAGCCGCGCTGCGCGGCCAGCGCGGCGGCGTCTG
>NZ_JAHACR010000340.1 GCF_018375725.1 Burkholderia sp.
ACGGCGGCAACGGCGGCAGCGGCGGCAGCGGCGGCAGCGGCGGCAGCGGCGGCAGCGGTGGCAACGGTGGCAGCGGTGGCAACGGTGGCAACGGTGGCAGCGGTGGCAGCGGTGGCAACGGCGGTCACGGCAACGGCGGTGGAAACGGCAATGGCAACGGCAGTGGCGGCGCTGGCAACGGCGGCGCCAACGGTGTCGGTAACGGCGGTGGCAATGGCCACGGCAACGGCGGCGGCCACGGCAACGGCGGCAACAACGGCAACCGCCGCTGACACCGACCGTCGTCTGGCGTCAGAGCATCTCGAGCGCGCGCTTGCTGCGTGGCGGACGGAAATATGCGTCAAGCTGCGCGCGCTCGTCGACGCTCAGCACGAGATCGAGTGCGGCGCAATTGTCGCGCACGTGCTCGATCCGTGCCGCCTTCGGAATCGCGAACACGCCGGGCCGGGCAAGCACCCATGCAAGCGCGACACGCGTCACCGACACGCCGCGCGCCTGGGCGATCTCATCGAGCGGCGAACGCTTTGGCAAACGCGCGTGATCGACCGGGCTGTACGCCATGACCGGCATCCGGTGCGCGGCGAGCCACGGCAACAGATCGAATTCCGCCCCGCGGCGCGCGATGTTGTAAAGGATCTGGTTGGTCGCACAGTCCGCGCCGCCCGCTTCGTCGACTAGCGCTTCCATGTCGGCCGTATCGAAATTGCTCACGCCCCAGTGCCGGATCTTCCCTGCCCGGCGTAGCGCCTCGAATCCCTCGACCGTCTCGGCAAGCGGCACCGAACCGCGCCAATGCAGCAAATAGAGATCGAGACGATCGGTGCGCAAGCGCCTGAGACTCGCTTCGCACGCAGCGATCACGCCGCGCCGGCTCGCATGATGCGGATACGCCTTGCTGACGAGAAACACATCGTCACGCAGTCCGGCGAGCGCCTCGCCGACGAGGTCTTCGGTCGCCCCGTCGCCATACATCTCCGCCGTGTCGATCAACGTCATGCCGAGCGCAATGCCCTCGCGCAAAGCCGCGATCTCGGCCGCGCGCCGCGACGGACGCTCGCCCATCTCCCACGTGCCCTGCCCCAGCTTCGGAATCGTCTCGCCGTCGGGCAAGACAACCGTGGCGGTCATCTCCGTCATGCGCCCCTCGCTGCCAAAACGTCGCCGCGCGCGACGCGCGGCGGCATGGAATACGAGGCGACAGTGTAGCCATTCGCTGCGGGCGCGACGTGCCGCCGGGCAAAAACCGGCTATAAGCGCGCCGCATGATGACTTAGAATGGCCGCACCCTGATCGATACCCATTCCATGAAGGCAACGACGGACGACCGCTGGCAGGACCTGCGCCCCGACCCGGACAACGATACGCCGCTCTATCTGCAGCTCGCCCGCACGCTCGGCGACGCGATTCATCACAACCGCTGGATGGCCGGCGAAGCGCTGCCGTCCGAGCGCGTGCTGTCCGAAGCGCTCGGCGTGTCGCGCATCACCGCGCGCAAGGCGATCGCGCTGCTCGTCGAGCAAGGGCTGATCCGGCGCACGCAAGGCGCCGGCAACTTCATCCAGCCGCGCTATGAAGATCCGCTATCGCGCCTGTCGAGTTTCAGCGAGATGCTCGAGCGCCGGGGTTTCACGCCGAGCTCACAGTGGCTCACGCGCGAAATCCAGCCGGCGAACCGCGATGAAGTGATCCAGCTCGGCCTTTCGCCGGCTGCCTCGGTTGCACGCCTGAAACGTCTGCGCCTCGCGGACGGCATCGTGATGGCCGTCGAAAACTCCACGTTCCCCGCGACGCTGATTCCCGATCCGCTGGCGATCGGCGATTCGCTGTACAGCTATCTCGAAGCGCACGGCACGCCGATCGTGCGCGCGCTTCAGCATTTCCGCGCGGTGAATGCGAGCGACGAGATCGCTCAGCAAATGGGCATCGCGCCGCACGACGCGCTCCTGCTCATCACGCGGATCGGCTATACGGCCGACCAGCGTGCGATCGAGCTGACCGACACCTACTGCCGAAACGACTACTACGACTTCGTCGTCGAGCTGCGCAAGTAGCGCTCAGGCGGTCCAGCGCGGGGCATCCGTGCCGAGCGGCACGGGCGGCAGCGCGAAATGCGGCGGCGTCGCCGACAGCCGCTCGGCCGGCCGCACCGCATCGATGGCGCCGAACGGCGATTCGATCCGGTCGATCCGGTCGCGCACATCGTCGGGCGCGATGTCACGCGCATGCTCGCCATCCGGCACGATGCCAAACGACTGCAGCCAGCGGCCGGTCTGTGCGAGCGACAGCCGCACATGCCAGCTGCCGCCCTCGCGCGCACGCCGCGCGAGCGCGATCATCGCGCCGAACGCCGCGAGATAGCCGGTCGCATGATCGAGTGCCTGGCACGGCAGATGACGCGGCATGTCCGCACGCGCGGCGCGCTGCTCGCACCACGCAATCCCGCTCGCCGACTGCACAAGACTGTCGAAGCCACGCCGCTGCGACCACGGTCCCACCTGCCCGTATGCCGAAATCGACACGCACACGATGCCCGGCCGCAATGCCGCGAGCGCGTCCGGCGAGAAGCCGCGCGATCCGAGCGCACCCGGCCGGTACGCCTGCAGAAACACGTCGGCGCCCTGCGCGAGTTGCCGCAGCGTGTCGACACCGCACGCCTCGCGCAGATCGACCCATGCCGAGCGTTTGCCGCGCCCGTTGTCGATCACGAGCGGCGCAATGTTCGGCAGATGCGGGCCGTTGACCAGCAGCGTCTGCGCGCCATGCGACGCAAGCGTGCGGCCCGCGACCGGCCCTGCGATGATCCGCGTCAGATCCAGCACGCGCACGCCCGACAGCGGACGGCTCGCGTCGTCATGGCCGATCGGCTGCACGGGGGCATCGCCGATGCGTTCGATCTCGAACAGCGGCAGCGTCGCGAGCGCGCGCGCCTGCTCGTGCGCCGCCCATTCTTCCGGCGTGCGAATCAGCGCCGCGCACAGGCCGGCATCGGCGAGCGCCGCGTCGAGCGTCGCGCCATCCCATGTCCGGATCGCCGCCGCGACATCCGCAGGCCGCCCGCCGCATCCGAGCACATCGAGAATGCCGCGCAAATGGTGCGGAAAATTCGCATGCAGCTGGATCCAGCGTCCATCGCGTGTCGCGTAGAAACCCGTCACCGGATGCCGCAATTCGGGCGGCGGCCCGGCGTCGACGCGCAGATAGCGTTCGCTGCGAAACGCGACGAGCGCATCGCGGACCGACACGTCGACGTGCTGCGCAACACCGGTACGGATCCGGTGGCATTCGGCCGCGGCGAGCCCGGCTGCCGCGATTGTCGCGGCAGCGAGCGTGCCGACGTGGAACACGGACGGCAGCAGCGGATCCTGTCCTGCGATCTCGACGCGGGCAAGCGCGCCGGGGTCGCCGTGGGCGAGTTGCCACAGATGCGTCAAAGCGAGATGGGGCGTCATGGTCGATGCCGGTGCATGCCGGTACGAAAGGAAAACGGTATCGAGTCTAGATTTCTACGCCGGCGCGATCAATCACGATTGCGCGCATCCGTGCATCACGAATCGTCGTGTTCCGGCCGCGCATCGCGCGGCCCGCGGCCCGCGGCCCGGCGAGCCGCCAATGAGGTCGGATCTGCGCGGCGCGGCGGCTTTCCCTACAATGTCGGTTGCCCTGCATTCCATGCCGCCACCTCGCATCTCCATGTTCCTGCGCCCGCCCCCCGCCGCTCCCGGCGAGAAAAACCTCACCGTCATGCTCTGGCTCGTCGCGACGGGCTTCTTCATGCAGACGCTCGACGCCACGATCGTCAACACCGCACTGCCGTCGATGGCGGCCAGCCTCGGCGAATCGCCGCTGCGCATGCAGTCGGTCGTGATCGCGTATTCGCTGACGATGGCAGTGATGATTCCCGTGTCCGGCTGGCTCGCCGACACCTTCGGCACGCGGCGGGTGTTCTTCAGCGCGATCCTGGTCTTTTCGCTCGGCTCGCTGCTGTGCGCGAACGCGCACACGCTGGCGCAGCTCGTCGCGTTTCGCGTGGTGCAAGGCATCGGCGGCGCGATGCTGCTGCCCGTCGGCCGGCTCGCCGTGCTGCGCACGTTTCCCGCCGAACGCTACCTGCCCGCGTTGTCGTTCGTCGCGGTGCCGGGCCTGATCGGCCCGCTGATCGG
>NZ_JAHACR010000341.1 GCF_018375725.1 Burkholderia sp.
ACTCCGACGATCTCGCCGCCCGGTTCGCGACATCCTGCGGCACGCCGACGACGCTGCCCGCCTGGATGTCGCTGAGCAACGCCTGGACGGTCGTGATCAGGCCAATCAGGTATTCGGCCTGATCCTGGTCGTTTTGGAAGCGCGGACACGCGTTTGCGTCGCCGAAATGGCCGTAGGCCGTGACGAAGTCGCGGTACGCGGCATAGCGTCGCTTCGCGGCCAGACTCTGCAGACGTTGCTCTACGATGTGGAAATCCCTTGCGCGGTTGGCCTGCCCGTCATGCAGCGCCTGCAGATACATCAGGTGCGCCTCGTTCGCTCGCATTTCCGCGCAGTATCCCGCGAGGAGTTCGGTATCCATCAGGACAGCGCTCGGACGCTTGACGACTTTCTCGAACGACTCGAGCAGCTGGTGCAGCCCGGCCCCGGTACCGCAGACGGACATATCCATGTCGTCGCTGCCCAGCACCTCCGGCACCACGTGATCATTCGCGTAATGCGCCAGCGTCATGCCGACCGGCGGATAAATCAGCGAGCAGCCGCTCAGCACGGCACCGCCCGCGAGCGCCATCGCCCACACCACCAGCCTGCGGAGATTCATTCGCATCGTCTCGCTCCGTATTTTTATGTCCCGCGATCATGCCGCGCGGCCTGCCTCGCGCCGGGGCGCGGCGCATGACTTACGCTGCGGGCAGGAACCGGAGAAGCGCCTGGACGTGTATCCGCCACCATCCGGTTCGTCTCCAGTCTTGCTTTTCTAAAAATGTAACATTGCGCAATGAGACATTCGTTCGAGAAATCTTAATGGGCGCACCGGCAATACTCAAGCGACTAGATCCCAACTTCTAAGTCCGGGGTATCACGTATGTCGCAAATCTCGAATAAACGGCTTAACCGGCCTGTGCGCCGGATCTCCGGGGATGCGTGAAGGGTGTTGCCGCCAAGGAAAGGCTTGCGTTCACACGCAGTGCCGAACGCCAATCAGGTCGCGATGACCGACGATGCGCACAGATCGGCACATATGACGCTCGGAAAGTCAATGAAGGCGCGAAACACCTGGGCCGGCCACCTCGTCAGCGCCTGCTGCAAAGCCGAGTACACGGCGCACGATTTTTTCTCGCGCTCGAGTCTGCCCGCACCCGCAACGCCGGAAGAAATGAAAAAAGCCTGCCGGTCATGAAGCCGGCAGGCTTTTGTTCTGGCGCCGCGCGGGCGCGCGGGCCGGTTCAATCGTGCTTGAGAATCGCCATCACGCCAAGAAATGCTTCGCGCAGGCTCGAGATATCGACCTGATCGCCCCGCTCCGCGGCCGGCGGGACGCTGGCGGCCTCGCCGGTTGATGACATCGCGTCCGCCATCCCTTCACCGGCTCCCGCACCGCGCGCGCCGGAATCGAGCCGGTTGCGGGCGCCGTTAATCGTGAAGCCCTGCTCGTACAGCAATTCGCGGATCCGCCTGATCAGCAGCACCTCGTGGTGCTGGTAATACCGGCGATTGCCCCGCCGCTTGACCGGTCGCAACTGCGTGAATTCCTGTTCCCAGTAGCGCAGAACGTGGGGCTTGACGCCGCATAGCTCGCTCACTTCGCCGATCGTGAAGTAGCGCTTCGCGGGAATCGGAGGCAAGACGACTTTCTCAACCGTCGTGGTCATCGTCAGTTAACCATCGGTAAAGTGCGCGGGGCCGCGCGGAACGCTTCAGCGACCGGAGCTTTGCTCCGCGCCGTTTTCGACCAGCGCCTTCAGCTTCTGGCTTGCGTGGAAAGTGACCACCCGGCGCGCGGCGATCGGAATCGCCTCGCCCGTCTTTGGATTACGGCCTGGACGCTGCGGCTTGTCCCGCAGCTGGAAGTTGCCGAATCCCGACAGCTTGACGCTTTCGCCGTTCTCGAGCGCATCGCGGATCACCTCGAAGAACGCCTCGACCATGTCCTTCGCCTCGCGCTTGTTCAGCCCGACGCTGTCGAACAGCAGCTCGGCCAGCTCCGCTTTCGTCAGCGTCGGCGTTTCGCCCGATGCCGGCGCGGAGGCGTCGCGAGACATGGCGCTGCGTTGCGCCGTCAGAAGGGCTTCGAATTCACTCGAGGTCATGTCGTTCATATCTGCCATACAGCGCGTTAAACCAAAACTCACGATCGGGAAAGGCCGCCCGGGCAGCCCTGCCCGGCGGCGACCTTTTCCTCAGCCGCGCAAGCGCGCACCGACACGCGCCATCCGCTCGACCAGCGCCTGGATCGCCGCGTCGACGACCTCATCCTGCAGCGTGCCGGCCGGATCCTGCAGCGTCACGCGGAAGGCAAGGCTCTTCTCGTGTGCGGCAAGACCACCGGAAGTGTTTGATTTTGCACGAAATTCGTCGAAGAGTACAACCTTCTGAACGAATCGGCAGGCATCGTCGGCGAGCGCCTTCTTCATTTCGTCGAAAAGCGCCTGAACCTCGACCGCCTGATCGACGACGACCGCGATGTCGCGGCGCACCGGCGGGAATTTCGACACCTCGGTCGGGGCCGGCAGCGTGCGTGCGACGAGCGCGTCGGTATCGATCTCGAACATCACCGGCGCATGCGGCAGTTCGTACTTCTGCATGAGACGCGGGTGCAGTTCGCCGATCCAGCCGACTGCGCGGCCGTCGATCTCGATACGCGCGCTGCGGCCCGGATGCAGCGCCGGATGCTCAGCCTTCACGAAGCGTGCGACCGCCGGTGCGAGGAGCGCCTCGAGGTCGCCCTTGACGTCGAAGAAATCCACGGCACGCGTCGGCGCGCCCCATTGCTCCTCGATCGCCGGGCCGTAGGCGAGCGCGCCGACCCGCTTGGGCTGCGCGTAGCCTTCGACTGTCAGCTCGCCGGCCTTGACGGACGGATCGGCGAGAAACACGCGACCGGCCTCGAACACGCGCACGCGATCCGCGCGGCGGTTGAGGTTGTGGCGCAGCACGGCGATCAGGCTGCCGAACAAGGTCGTACGCATCACCGACAGCTGGCTTGCGATCGGATTCAGCAGACGAATCGGGTTGTCGTTGCCGGCGAAATCGCGCTCCCACTCCGCGTCGACGAAGCTGAAGTTGACCGTTTCTGCGTAATCGCGCGCGGCCAGGGCGTGACGAATCGTATGGATCGAACGCTGCGTCTCGTGGGTCGCGCGCATTTCGCTCGTCGCGACCGGCGGACGCGCCGGAATCTTCTCGAAGCCATAAATTCGCGCGACTTCCTCGATCAGGTCTTCCTCGATCTCGATGTCGAAACGATGCGACGGCGGCGTCACCGAGAACACATCGCCGTCACGCTCGAACGGCAGGCCAAGACGCGTGAAGATGCCCGCGATCTCGTCGGCGTCGATCGTGACACCGATGATGCGGTTCGCGCGCGACACGCGCATCGTGACCGGCGCACGCTGCGGCAGATTGACCGCCTGATCGTCGATCGGGCCGGCCTTGCCGCCGCAGATTTCGAGAATCAGTTGCGTGATGCGTTCGACGTGCTCGACGGTCGTCGCATAGTCGACGCCCCGCTCGAAGCGGTGCGCCGCATCGGTCGAGAAGTTGTACTTGCGTGCGCGGCCGCGGATGCTGTCCGGCCACCAGAACGCCGCTTCGAGGTAGATGTTGGTCGTGTCGAGCGTGACGGCCGTGCTGTCGCCGCCCATGATGCCCGCAAGGCTCTCGACCTGACGATCGTCGGCGATCACGCCGACTGTCTCGTCCAGCTCGACCGTATTGCCGTTCAGGAGCTTGAGCGTCTCGCCGCGCTTGCCCCAGCGCACTTCGATGCCGCCGTGGATCTTGTCGAGATCGAACACGTGCGACGGCCGGCCCAGCTCGAACATCACGTAGTTCGAGATGTCGACGAGCGCCGACACACTGCGCTGGCCCGCGCGCTCGAGGCGCTCGACCATCCATTGCGGGGTTTTCGCGCGCGCGTTCACGCCACGGATCACACGGCCCGAGAAGCGGCCGCACAGGTCCGGCGCGGCGATACGCACGGGCAGCGTATCGTCGAGTTCGACGCGCACCGGGCGAATGTCGAGCGCGGTCAGCGGCGCGCCGGTGATCGCGGCCGTTTCGCGCGCCATGCCGAACACGGACAGGCAGTCCGCCTTGTTCGGCGTCAGCTTGATTTCGAAGATCGTGTCGTCGAGATTCAGTGCGTCGCGGATATCC
>NZ_JAHACR010000342.1 GCF_018375725.1 Burkholderia sp.
CAGCGCTTCAACGTAACAGCTGCCGACCTGTTGAACCGGCGCTACAGCCCGGCATTCACCGAACTGCTGGCATTCCAGACCGCGCGGGCACGCGACGCGCTGTCTGCCGCGGAAGCTGCGATTCCGCCGTCCGAACGCCGCACGCAGCGGACGCTGCGCGCGCAGATCGCGCTCGCGCGCACGCTGCTCGACGAAATCGAACGAGACGGCTATCAGGTGCTCCACCAGCGCATCGCGCTGACGCCGATCCGCAAGCTTTGGATCGCATGGCGCGCAGCGCGCCGCCGCTGATCGTCGCTCACACCCTCAGCAGCGGCAGCGGCTCGAAGCGCTGCTGCAGCACGTGCGCCGGATCGAGGCCCCACCACGGACCGAGCACGGTCGCATAGAGCTGACGGAAATCGACCGGGACCGGCAGGTTGCCGTTGCCGTCAAGCCGCCCGAGCGCGGGCGGCTCGCCGTACAGCCCGCCCGCGACGCGCCCGCCCATCACGAAGTGCGGCGCGGCCGTACCGTGGTCGGTGCCATTGCGCGGATTCTCCCGCGCGCCCCGCCCGAACTCCGCATACGTCATCACGAGCGTCTCGTTCCAACGACCGAGCTCGATCAGCGCCGCGCGCATCGCGCTCATCCCTTCCGCCAATTGCTCGAGCAGCGCCGCCTGCCGCGCCGGCTGATTCTGGTGGGTATCGAAACCGTTGAGCGTGAGACGCAGCACCGCGACGCCATTTCGCGGCGTCATCCCGGGCGTTTCACATGCGGCGAGCACCTGCATCGCCGTCTTCACCGACGCACCGAACGCACCCGACGGAAAAGCCGTCGTGAACGCGCGCATCCCGCCGCGCGAACGCAGCCGATCCACGGCCTCCGCGATATCGTTCCCGACATCGACGATGCGCGCGCACGCCGGGTTCTCCCCGCGCACCGCGACCGGCTCGGCGAGCCGCGACGCGCGCATGGACTGTGCGGAATTGACGAGTGCGATCGCGCGCGCGCCGTTCGACAGCGGCCCCATCTCGGCGCTGCCGAGCACCACGCCAGCCGCGGCGAAATTCGCCGGCACCGGTGTCTGCGCGAACGTGCGCGTAAGCCATCCGTCGCGCAGATACTGATCCGAACGCGAGGCCGTATCCCAGATCTCGATCGAACGAAAGTGCGACAGGTTCGGCTGCGGATAACCGATGCCCTGCACGATCGCGAGCTGCCTGTCGCGCCAGAGCGGTAGCAGCGGCGCGAGCGCCGGATGCAGCCCGGCACGCTCGTCGAGCTGCAACACCCGGTCGCGCCTGATGCCGATGTTCCGCCGCAATGTGTAGTACAGCGGATCGGCGTACGGAACCACGGTATTGAGTCCGTCGTTGCCGCCCTTCAGCTCGACGAGGATCAGCACGTTCCCATATCCGGCGCCGGACTGCGCCGCGGCAAGCGCCGCAGCCCGCGCGTCCGGCTGCCAGAGCGGTACGCCCGCCGTCGCGGCCATGCCGGCAAGCGCCAGAAAACCCCGTCGGTTCATCCTGCTTCTTCCTTTGCAATGGGCGTATCCGGCACGAACGCGCGCCGCGGCTTGCCGGCGATGAAGCAGACGGCTTCAGGACATCGAGACAAACGGAACGAGGCGGACAACAGCGGGCGGAAATTGGCTGCGAAATGTTTCGTTTCGCGTAGCGCGCGATCAGCGCTTGTACAACTCGCGGACGGCGTCCTCGATGTGCTGGCGCAGCAAGTGGCGCTCCTCGGGCGTCATATGGCCGTCGCGGCGACGCTGTTCGAGATCGGGAGGCACGGCGGAGCGGGCGACGGGATCGGCGCCATGGTCAGCCTGCTGCGCGAATCTGCCATGCGGCAATTTGCGCGAAAAAGCGCCCGGTTCCGGGCGTTGCGCATACGCGAAGTTCGACGCATACGAACCGGCGAGCGCGATCATCAGCATCAGTGCAATCCGGGCAGATCGCATGACCGTCCTCGCTTCTGTGTTCGATTTGTTCCCTTCGTCACGCGGCAACCGGCTACCTCTGGTACTTGAAAAACCCTGCGGAAATCGGGTGTGCAAACATTGAAAAATTAAGTGAAGGGAGTATCCACCGAATTTCGTATTTGAGTAAAGAAATCTGTACAGCCTGCCTTTACTCCACGCGACACCGCGGGTAAATTTTGTAACCGACTGTAACGCGTCAAAATACCTGGCCGCGCGTCATTTCCCATTCGCGATAAGATGCCATTCATGGAAACGAAAAACCCCTCCAAGATTCTCGTCGTCGACGACGACCCGCGCCTGCGCGATCTGCTGCGCCGCTATCTCGGCGAGCAGGGTTTCAACGTGTACGTTGCGGAAAACGCAACCGCGATGAACAAGCTCTGGGTACGCGAACGTTTCGACCTGCTCGTGCTCGACCTGATGCTGCCCGGCGAGGACGGCCTGTCGATCTGCCGCCGCCTGCGCGGCAGCAACGACCGCACGCCGATCATCATGCTGACGGCCAAGGGCGAGGACGTCGACCGCATCGTCGGCCTCGAGATGGGCGCCGACGACTATCTGCCGAAGCCGTTCAATCCGCGCGAGCTGGTCGCGCGCATTCATGCGGTGCTGCGTCGCCAGGCGCCGGCCGAGCTGCCGGGCGCGCCGTCGGAAACGACCGAAGTGTTCGAATTCGGCGAATTCTCGCTGAATCTGGCCACCCGCACGCTGACGAAATCCGGCCAGGAAATTCCGCTGACGACCGGCGAATTCTCGGTGCTGAAAGTCTTCGCGCGTCATCCGCGCCAGCCGCTGTCGCGTGAAAAGCTGATGGAACTCGCACGCGGCCGCGAATACGAAGTGTTCGACCGCAGCCTCGACGTGCAGATCTCCCGCCTTCGCAAGCTGATCGAGCCGGATCCGGGCAGCCCGCGTTTCATCCAGACGGTCTGGGGCCTCGGCTACGTGTTCATCCCGGACGGCGCAGCCTGACGTTCCCCTTCTCCCGGTAACGCCTGTCAACGGCCCGTCCCATGCGTATCGACCGGCGCCTCCTGCAGCTCGCCTTCGGCGGGCTGTTCTGGCGCACCTTCCTGCTGATCGCGCTGCTGATCTCGGTCAGCCTCGCGGCCTGGTTCCAGAGCTTCCGCGTGATCGAGCGCGAGCCGCGCGCGCAACGCGTCGCGCTGCAGCTCGTCGCGATCGTCAAGCTCACCCGCACCGCGCTCCTCTATTCCGATCCCGATCTGCGGCGCGCACTGCTGCAGGATCTCGAGAGCAACGAGGGCGTGCGCGTCTATCCGCGCGAGAAAACCGACAAATTCAGGCTGCAGCCGGAAGAATCGCTGAATCGGCTGATCGAGCACGACATCCGCAGCCGCCTCGGCGACGACACGGTGATCGCTCAGACGGTCAACGACATCCCGGGCGTGTGGATCAGCTTCAAGATCGACGACGACGATTACTGGGTCGCGCTCGACCGCGACCAGCTCGACACCGTCACCGGCCTGCAATGGGCGGGCTGGGGGCTCTTTGCGCTCGCGATGTCGCTGTTCGGCTCGGCCTTCATCACGAGTCTCGTGAACCGTCCGTTCTCGCGCCTCGCGCTCGTCGCGCGCCAGGTCGGCTCCGGCCAGGCGCCCGAGCCGCTGCCCGAGCGCGGGATGGGCGTCGCCGCCGACACGAACCGCAGTTTCAACCAGATGGTGCGCGATCTCGAGCAGCTCGAGGCCGACCGGGCACTGATGCTCGCGGGCATCTCGCACGACCTGCGCACGCCGCTCGCGCGCTTGCGCCTCGAAACCGAGATGAGTCCCGCCGATCAGGCGACGAAGGACGCGATGGTCGACGACATCGAGCAGATGGATCGCATCATCGCCGCCTTCATCGACTACGCGCGCCCGACGCAGCGCAAGCCCGAGCCGGTCGACCTGTCGACGATCGCGCAGGAAGTCGCCGCGCGCGTCGCGGGCGAGGACGGCGTGGAGATCCGCACGCGGCTCGCGCCCACCGCCATCATCGAGGCCGACGAAACCGACATGCGCCGGGTGATCGGCAACCTGATCGAGAACGCGCGCAAGTACGGCCATAGCCGGCAGGACGGCATCGCCCGCATCACGCTCGAGACGCGCGTGTCGCACGCGCGCGTCGAGCTGTCGGTGCGTGACGAAGGTCCCGGTATTCC
>NZ_JAHACR010000343.1 GCF_018375725.1 Burkholderia sp.
AAGGACCAGATCCTCGAAACGTACCTGAACACCGTGCCGTTCCTGTACAACGCGTACGGCGTCGAGATGGCCGCGCGCACGTACTTCGACAAATCGGCCAGCGAGCTCGACGTGCTGGACAGCGCAACGCTCGTCGGCATGCTGAAGGGCAACAGCTACTACAACCCGGTGCTGAACCCCGAGCGCGCGCTGCAGCGGCGCAATACGGTGCTGGGACAGATGGTGAAGTACGGCAAGCTGTCGCCGGCGGCGTTCGCGTCGCTGAAAAACCGGCCGCTGCGCATCGACTTCGAGCGTCAGAAGGAGCCGCCGGGACCGGCGCCGCACTTCGCGCAGCAACTGCGCAAGTGGCTGATCGCGTGGGCCGACCGGAACGACTACAACATCTATTCCGACGGACTCGTCGTGCGCACGACGCTCGATTCGCGCCTGCAGACGATGGCGACGCAGGCGCTGACCGCGCAGGCGAACCGCCTGCAAGGCATCGCGAACGGCGCATGGGGCGGCCGAGACGGTTGCGGGACCGACAACGAGGTGTTCCGCGAGTTCATGCGGGAATCGCCTGAATACAAGGCGGCGCTGGACACCGGCAAGAACGACGCCGCCGCGATCAAGTCGCTCGCCGCCGACCGCGGGTTCATGCGCGCGCTGTGCAAGGCGAAGACCGACGTGCAGGCCGGCTTCCTCGCGATCGACCCGCGCAACGGACAGATCCGGGCGTGGGTCGGCAGCCGCGGTTTCGCGGACGAGCCGTTCGACCACGTGCAGCAGGCCCGCCGTCAACCGGGCTCGACGTTCAAGCCGTTTGTCTACGGCGCGGCGTTCGCGTCCGGCATGACGCCGGACGATACGTTCATCGACCAGGCGGTCGAGATTCCGCTGAAAGGCGGCGAAATCTGGCGCCCGAACGACGATGCGCCGCCGACCGGCAAGCCGATGACGCTGCGCGATGCGCTCGCGCTGTCGCGCAAACGGATCACCGCGCAGGTGATGGAAAAGATCGGGCCGGCGAAGGTCGCGCGGCTCGCCCGCGACATGGGCGTCCGCGACAGCGCGCTGGAGCGCGTGCCGTCGCTTGCGCTCGGCACGAGTCCGGTCACGTTGAAGGAAATGGTGGCGTCGTACGGCACGATCGCGAACGGCGGGTTGTATGTCGAGCCGCAGATGGTCACGCGCATCGAGAACCGCCACGGCGACGTGCTCGCGGAATTCGCGCCGGCGCCGCCCGAGCGGGCGCTTGACGCCGAGACTGACAAGACCCTGCTCGACGTGATGCGCGACGTGGTCGATCGCGGCACCGGCACGAGCATCCGCACGCGTTTCGGCATTCGAGGCGATGTCGCGGGCAAGACCGGCACCACGCAGGACAACGCCGACGGCTGGTTCATCCTGATGCAGCCCGATCTGGTCGCCGGCGCGTGGGTCGGCTTCGACGATGGCCGGGTCACGTTGCGCAGCGATTACTGGGGACAGGGCGCGCACAGCGCGCTGCCGATCGTCGGCGATTTCTTCCAGCATGCGCTGCGTGCGCGGCTGATCGACGGGAAGGCGCATTTCGACACCGAAGCCGAGCCGGGCTGGTTCGAGTCGCTGAAAGCGCGTGTGACAGACTGGGTCGGCGGCTGGTTCAAGTCCGGCACGCCGCCCGCCGCGGTCAAGATGCAGCGCCCACCGCGGCCGACGCCGGAAGAGAGCGAGGCGTCGGCGCCGGAGGCGGCGTCCGAGGGGATCGTCGAGGAATGGGTGCCGGCCTCCGACGTGGCCGCGTCGGCCGCCGCGCTCGCCAGCGACAGCGCGGCCAGCTCCGCCAACGTCCCGGCGACGCCGTCGAATGGCGCGGAGAACGGCAGCGCAGGGCCGGCCGCCACGCCACCCGCCGCCCCCGCGCCGCAGCCGGTTCAGCCGCCGGCCGCGCCGGAGACCGGGTATGAACAAGGCAAGCGCGATTCCCTGCCATAAGCCTTGAGGTTATGGAAATATCAACGCTTATGCTGGAATTGCAATAAATCGGTGACTTGCGATCCCTTGCGCCAAACGCCTGATCGAACTGCCGGGCGCGCTGCACCTCGTCGCTGTGCAGGTCGGTCGACGTCGTCGAGATTGATGAGTGCCGCATCCCTCTCAATTCGATGGCCCCGTTACTTGCGTTGAATGCCCCCAGAGCACAACCCCATAGGCGGCAGGACCTGGCGCATCAATACCTAACTCTATAGCCGTCTTGCCGCCATACGCATTCTTGTCGACGCGGCCCGCGCTCATTGGTTGGTGATGGAGCGCATGCACATCGAAAGCATTGCAAATTGCTGTCAGCAATTGCTAAGCCGTTGATGAAGAACTACAAATTTCGAATTAAGCCGTGTCCGATTGACAGGCCACTCGCGCGCCGGCCGCTCAATGAACGACACGATCGCGACTCCGCTTGGCGCGATTCGGTTTGTGGAGTGATCTCGAACGAGAAATGGTCGCGATAATCGGCATAGGCATCGGAGCCCGATACGCAGAGATCGCCAACTCGCAGCTCGTCCGCCATGTACGAAAGCTCGCAGAGTTCGAGATGGCGACGGTTGTTCGGCGATCTTTCGCCATGGAAGCGCCGCGCGGGTTCCGCCACCGCGGCGCCAACCGGTGCAAGCAGCATGAATTGAGCATCTGGCTCATGTTTTGCGCCGGGCTGCCGTCATACCGTCATGACGACAGCTTGCGGGCCGAAGGGCTCGCGCTTTTCCCATGTGCCATGCTGCTTCCCTCATCGAGCTGGATCGGGCCGACCTCGCGGCCGGTACGCCGCTCGCTTTCGATATCTACGATCTGGGCGGCGAGGCGCTTCTGTCGGCCGGCACGACGCTGAAGGACGACGCCGAGCGCGCATTCCTGTTCGAGCATTTCAGGCCCGCGCGGCAGGGCGATCCCGGCAAGACAGCGCCGCTGCCGTTCGGTGACGCGCTGACGCTCGACCGGATGGCGCTGTCGATCGGCGCGACGGTCGGTATCCGTCGCCGCGTCGGTTCGACGCGCGCGATGCAGCGCTGCCGGCTGATCGGCTACGACGCCTCGCAGTCGGTCTTTCTCGCGCCGCTGCACGCAGCCGATCTCGAGATAGTGCGCGGCGACGACGTCGAATCCATTGCGATCGGACGCGCCGCCGTGTTCCGCTTCGTTGCGACTGTCGACGCGGTATATGCCGAACCGGCGCCATTCCTGACCCTGTCCCCGCCCGGATTCGCGGAGTGCCTGCGCATGCGCGCGGAGCCGCGCGTGCCGGTGCGGATCGCCGCGCGGTGCAGCGGCGGCCCGCACGGCGAGGAAACCATCGGCATCGTCCGCGACATCAGCCTCAGCGGCATGTCGATCGCCACGCGCGCCACAATTGCGATGCCCGGCGAGCCGCTGCGCGTCTGGCTGCCATGGCGCGACGGCGCGCGCATCGAGCCGCTCGCGCTGCATGGCGCAGTGCGGCACGTGCGTGCGGATCCGGCTGCGTCCGGACTCATGCTGCACCATGTCGCATACGATCCGGCCGATGGGGCAGATACCGGTCGTCTGAAGGCGCTGCTGTACGAGCGGCTGGCAGCGTCGACGAACGAGCCTGTCTCGCGTTGATCTGTGAGCCGTGCGTGAGCGCGGCCCCAATGCGCAATCCTTTCGATCCGCCGGGCCTTCGCCGGCATCGGCGCCGATGTGGTTCGGCGGGGCGGGATTCACTCGCTGTCGTCGGACGCTTGCGTGGTGTCCGCGGGCGTGACCGTTCGCGAGCGGCTCGCGAGCACGAGCGCGATGCCGCCCAGAATGGCTGCCGACGCGATCGCGAGCCGCCACGTCGGCTGTTCAGACAGGAACAGCACCGCACCGCACGCGGCGATCGGCGGCACCGACAACTGCACGGCGGCGGCGCGCATGGCGGTCAGGTATTTCAGTGCCGCGTACCAGATCACGTAGCCGATGCCAGACGTCAGCGCGCCCGATGCGACCGCGAGCAGCGCGCCCTGCATGCTCAGCTGGAAACGCCCGGCCAGGACGGCGCTCAGTGCGAGCGCCATCGGCGCGGCGCGCATGAAATTGCCGGCGGTGGCCGCGAGCGGATCGGCCAGGCCGCGGCCGCGCAGCGAATAGACGCCCCACGCGACGCCGGCGGC
>NZ_JAHACR010000018.1 GCF_018375725.1 Burkholderia sp.
CTCATAACCCGAAGGTCGTAGGTTCAAATCCTACCCCCGCAACCAAGCACATTTGGCGATGTGCAGCGCAACTGACCGATGCGCGCTTCGCCAGCAAGAACCCGGCTCAATGCCGGGTTTTTTGTTTTCTGCGTGTGTTTGCCCGTCAATGTCTGCGCGGGCTGCATGGTCCGGCGCATGCGGTGCCGGTCGATCAGCGCGCGGCCCATGCGACTGCCGCCTGAGCATGCAACGCAGTCGTATCGAACACGGGCAGCGGCGAATCCTGCGTGCCGATCAGCAGTGTGATTTCCGTGCAGCCGAGTATCACGGCCTGCGCAGCCGCGCTGCGCAAGATGCGCGATGATGCAGACATACGCCGCGCGCGATGCCGGCGTCACGATGCCGTGACACGGTTCGTCGTAAATGATCCGGCGCACCTTGGCGCGTTCGCGTTCGTCCGGCACCAGTACGTCGAGCCCGAAGCATTCCCGCAACCGCTCCGCATAGGACGGCAGCTCCATCGTGTAGCGCGTGCCGAGCAACCCGACGCGCGTCACGTCTGCGGCGCGCAGCGCTTCGCCGTCCGGATCGGCGCGGCGGGAAGCGACGGTACGCGACAGTTGAAACGGGTTGAAACGATCACTGTGTTTTTGTACAGTATCGGAACTGTGAACGCCCTCATCGCCATGCCCGCCGATCCATCGCTGCCGCCGCCATCGAGCGATGCGCCGCCGCGCGTGCGCAAGATCATCCATTGCGACTGCGATTGCTTTTACGCATCGGTGGAAATGCGCGACGACCCGTCGCTGCGCGGGCGCCCGCTCGCGGTCGGCGGCCGCCCCGACCAGCGCGGCGTCATTGCGACGTGCAACTACGAGGCGCGCCGCTACGGCATCCATTCGGCGATGTCGTCGGCGCTCGCGATGCGCAGGTGTCCGGATCTCCTGATCCTGCCGACTGCGATGGACAAATATCGCGCGGCATCGCGCCAGATCATGGCGATCTACCGCGACTACACGGCCGACGTCGAACCGCTGTCGCTCGACGAGGCGTATCTCGACGTCAGCGGGTCGGAACGTTGCCAGGGCAGCGCGACGCTGATCGCACGGGAGATTCGCGAGCGCGTGCGCGAGACCGTCGGCGTGACGGTCTCGGCGGGCGTCGCACCGAACAAGTTCGTCGCGAAGATCGCGTCGGACTGGAACAAGCCGGACGGCTTGTTCGTCGTGCGTCCGCACGAAGTCGACGCGTTCGTCGCCGCGCTGCCGGTGCGCAAGCTGCACGGTGTCGGCAAGGTGACGGCGGCGCGTCTCGACAGATTGGGCATCCAGACCTGCGCGCAGTTGCGCGACTGGCCGCTGATCGAGCTGCATCGCGCGTTCGGCGTATTCGGGCGGCGCCTCCACGAATTATCGCGCGGCCTCGACGAGCGGCCCGTGCAGGCCGATCAGGAACGGAAGTCCGTCAGTGTCGAGACGACCTACGTGACCGATCTGACGACGCTCGACCAATGCGCGGCCGAGATTCGCCGCCTGATCGAACAGCTCGATGCGCGGATCGCACGCGCATCCGCCGCGCGCGCGATCCGCAAGCTGTATGTGAAGATCCGTTTTGCCGATTTCCAGCGCACGACGGTCGAATGCGTCGCCGACGCGACGAATGCGGAGACCGCCGTGGCGCTGCTGGCGAAGGGTCTGGTCCGGCGCGCGCAGCCGGTGCGGCTGCTTGGCGTCGGCGTGCGGATCGACGAGGACACGGCCGAGCGTCACGGCCAGATCGCGCTGTTCGGGCACGAACCGCCCGCGCAATGAAAAACGGCACCGCAATCGCGGTGCCGTCTGCCTGCAACGGAGGCGGGCGCTTAGTGCGCGGGCGCGGCCATGCCGTTATGACGCAGCAGCGCGTCGATCTGCGGCTCGCGGCCGCGGAACGCCTTGAACGAATCCATTGCCGGACGGCTGCCGCCGACTTCGAGGATCTCGCGGCGATAGCGCGTGCCGGTCGCCGCATCGAGCACGCTGCCGCCGGCTTGCGCCGCTTCCTCGAACGCCGCGTACGCATCGGCCGACAGCACTTCGGCCCACTTATAGCTGTAGTAGCCGGCCGCGTAGCCGCCCGCGAAGATGTGGCTGAACGTGTTCGGCCAGCGCGAGAACGGCGCCTGCGGGATCACGTGGTAGCGCTCGTTGATTTCGCGCGCGAAGTCGTTGACGCTTTTCACGCCGGCGGGGTCGAAGTCGACGTGCAGCAGCATGTCGAACATCGAGAACACGATCTGGCGCAGCGTGCCGAGTCCGCTCTGGAAGTTCTTCGCGGCGATCATCTTGTCGAACAGCGCGCGCGGCAGCGGGGCGCCGGTATCGACATGCGACGACATCGACGACAGCACGTCCCACTCCCAGCAGAAGTTCTCCATGAATTGCGACGGCAACTCGACCGCATCCCATTCCACGCCGTTGATGCCCGACACGCCGAGCTCGTCGACGCGCGTGAGCATGTGGTGCAGGCCGTGGCCGAATTCGTGGAACAGCGTGATGACCTCGTCGTGCGTGAAGCATGCGGGCTTGCCGCCGATCGGCGCGGAGAAATTGCAGGTCAGGTAGGCGACCGGCGTCTGCACGTCGCTGCCGCGTTTCGCGCGTGAGCGTGCGTCGTCCATCCATGCGCCGCCGCGCTTGCCTTCGCGCGCATACAGGTCGAGATAGAACTGCGCGACGAGCGAGCCGTCACGGTTCTCGACGCGGAAAAAGCGCACGTCCTTATTCCAGACCGGCGCATCGTCGGGCCTGATCCGCACGCCGAACAGCGTTTCGGTGACGGTAAACAGGCCCTTCAGCACGGCCGGTTCAGGGAAGTACTGCTTGACCTCGTTTTCCGAGAACGCATAACGCTGCTGGCGCAGCTTTTCGGCGGCGTAGGCGACGTCCCACGGTGCCAGCTCGGTCAGGCCGAGCTCCTTGGCGGCAAACGCGCGCAGTTCCTCCCAGTCCTGGTCGGCGTGCGGGCGCGCGCGCGTCGCCAGATCCTCGAGAAATGCGACGACCTGCTGCGGCGACTCGGCCATCTTTGGTGCGAGCGACACTTCGGCGAAATTGCGGTAGCCGAGCATCTGCGCCTCTTCGCGGCGCAGCGCCAGTTCGTCGGCGACGATCGTCGTATTGTCCCAGTCGGCCTTGCCGTCGCCATATTGCGGACCGAGCTCGGACGCGCGCGTCGCGTAGGCGCGATACAGCGTTTCGCGCATCGCGCGGTTGTCCGCATACTGCAGCACAGGGAAATACGATGGGAAGTGCAGCGTGAATTTCCAGCCGTCGCGGCCTTCCTTCTGTGCGGCTTCGCGGGCGGCCTCGATCGCGTCGTCCGGCAGGCCGGCCAGCTCGGCTTCATCCTGCGCGAAATACGCGTAACCGTTGGTCGCATCGAGCACGTGATCGGAGAAGGCCTTCGACAGCGCCGCCTGCTGTTCCTGCAGTTCCGCGAAGCGCGGCTTCTCGCTCTCGGGCAGCTCGGCGCCGGACAGGCGGAAATCGCGCAGCGCGTTGTCGAGGATCTTCTTGCGTTCGGCGGACAGCGTCGCGTATTCGGCGCTGCTTGCGATCGCCTTGTACTTCTCGTACAACGCGAGGTTCTGGCCGACGCTCGACCAGAATTCGGTCACGCGCGGCAGGTTCTCGCCGTAGGCGGTGCGCAGTTCCGGCGTGTCGGCGACCGCGTTCAGGTGGCCGACGATGCCCCAGGCGCGGCCGAGTGGCTCGGTGGCGCGCTCGAGCGTCTCGACGACGTCCGCCCAGGTCGCCGGCGTCGCAGGCGCGCTCGCGGCGTCGACTGCGCGGTTGGCCTCGTCGAGCAGCGTGTCGAGTGCGGGCGTCACGTGTTCGGGACGAATCTCGCCGAAGCGGGGCAGGCCGGAGAAATCGAGAAGCGGATTGAGATTGGCGCTTGCGGACATAGGACTCCCTGTCTGTTGCCGGGTGAACCGGGATGATAAGGTCCAGGCGCGTGGGCGCCCGATATCGACATTATTGGGGCGCAACGTGCGCTTTCCAATCGATAGTTTCTAACGGCGTGATTGGGATGGGGGCGGATGCGCGCGCGTGAGGCGGGCGGCGCGGCGCCGGCGCGCGAGCGCGCGCCGGCAGAAGGGCGGGCGTCAGGCGGCTGCGGCGGCGCGCTCGGCGGCTTCGAGCGTGTTGATCAGCAGCATCGTGATGGTCATCGGGCCGACGCCGCCCGGCACCGGCGTGATGTGGCCGGCGACTTCCTTCACGCCCGCGAAATCGACGTCGCCGCACAGCTTGCCCGCGTCGTCGCGGTTCATGCCGACGTCGATCACCGTCGCGCCCGGCTTCACCATGTCGGCCGTCAGGATGTTGCGCTTGCCGACCGCGGCGACGACGATGTCGGCCTGTCGCGTATGCGCGGCGAGGTCGCGCGTCTTGCTGTGGCAGATCGTCACGGTTGCGCCGGCTTCGAGCAGCAGCATCGCCATCGGCTTGCCGACGATGTTCGAGCGGCCGATCACGACCGCGTTCGCGCCTTGCAGCGGAATCTGGTGCGCTTCGAACATCTTCATCACGCCATACGGCGTGCACGGGCGGAACAGCGGCTTGCCGGTCATCAGCGCGCCGGCGTTCGCAATGTGGAAGCCGTCGACGTCCTTCTCCGGTGCGATCGCCTCGATCACCTTGTGGCTGTCGATGTGCTTGGGCAGCGGCAACTGGACGAGGATGCCGTGGATCTTCGGATCGCGGTTCAGTTCGTCGATGCGCGCGAGCAGGTCGGCCTCGGACAGCGACGCGGGATAGCGATCCTTCAGCGAGAAGAAGCCGTTGTCCTCGCACGCCTTGATCTTGTTGCGCACGTAGACTTCGCTGGCCGGGTTGTCGCCGACGAGGATCACGGCGAGGCCGGGCTGGTGGCCGCGCGCGGTCAGCGCGGCGGCGCGTTCGGCGGCCTGGGCGCGCAAGGTCTTGGAGAGGGCGTTGCCGTCGATGAGGAGGGCTGTCATGGTGGGTTCGTGCCGGGAAGTTGGAATGCGGGCGTGCCGCGCGCGGTGCGGCGCGGCAGCAAAGCACGGAATTATACCGCCCGCTTGCCGTCGTCCGACAACGAACGCGCCGGAAGCGTCATCGGCGCTGTCATGGCGGGGTGCCGCCACGCAGGTCGCCATCGTGCGCGCCGGGCGTGCCGCGCGGGGTGGAGCGCCGCCCGGACACGCCGGACGGCGCAAGGCGGCTTATGCCTGCTTCTTCGACAGCGCGAGGCGCAGCAGATCGGCCACCGTGTTGACGTTGAGCTTTTCCATGATGTTCGCGCGGTGCGCTTCGACCGTCTTGATGCTGATGCCGAGGTCGTCGGCGATCTGCTTGTTCAGACGGCCGGCGATGATCCGCTCCAGCACCTGCTGCTCGCGGGCCGTAAGCTTCGACAGGCGCTCGCTCGCCACGCGCTGTTCCTGGACGCTCTTGCTTTCGCTACGGGCCTTGTCGAGCATCCGCTCGACGAGCCTGCGCAGTTCCGCCTCGTCGAACGGTTTCTCGATAAAGTCCATCGCCCCTTTCTTCATCGTCGACACGGCCATCGGCACGTCGCCGTGACCGGTCACGAAGATGATCGGCAGCGCGGCGTTGTCGGCGATCAGGCGTTCCTGCAGTTCGAGGCCGCTCATGCCGGACATCCGCACGTCGAGGATCAGGCAGGCGATCTGTCCGGCCTGCTGCGCCGGCTGATAGGCGTCGAGGAACTGCTCGGCGCTCGAGAAGCATTGCACGCGATAGCCGTTCGCCTCCAGCAGCCAGCGCAGCGAGTCGCGCACGGCCTCGTCATCGTCGACGACAAAGACGGTTTCCTGAGTGGTGGTGACAGGGCTATTCATAGTTCTCCCGTAACAGGTTGTGATGCCGATGCCTCGAACCCCCCATGGCCGAGATCAGCGGGTTCCCCAATGGGCAGGCTGCAGTGGAATGTCGCGCCGGAGATGCGGCCGTCCGGCTCGACGTTGTTCACCACCCACAGACGCCCGCGATGCGATTCGATGATCGAACGGCAGATATTCAGACCCATGCCCATGCCGTCCGACTTGGTGCTGTAGAACGGCTCGAAGAGGCGCTCGGCGGTCGCTTCGTCGACGCCCGGCCCCTGATCGATCACGCGGATGTCGACGAAGCCCGCTTCCAGATCGGCGACCACGCGGATCACGCCGTCGGACACCGCCGGCCTCGCGTCGGCCATCGCCTCGGCCGCGTTCTTCATCAGGTTCACGAGCACCTGCTCGATCAGCACCGGGTCGACATAAATAATAGGCATTCTTGCGAGGATTTCCGTGACGATCCGGATCTTCCGCTTTCTTGCCTCGATTTCCGCGAGCCCGACCGCATCGGCGACGATGTCCGCGACACGCGCCGGCTGGCGCTTCGGCTCGCTGCGCTTCACGAATTCGCGGATCCGCTTGACGATCATCCCCGCGCGCAGCGCCTGCTGCGCGGTCTTTTCGAGCGCGGGCTGCAGCGTGTCGGGCGTCGCGCGGCCGCTCTTGACGAGCGCGAGCGTGCCCGAGCAGTAGTTGTTGATCGCCGCGAGCGGCTGGTTCAATTCGTGCGCAATCGACGACGCCATTTCGCCCATCGTCATCAATCGGCTCGTGAACTGCAGCTTCTCTTCCTGCTGGTGGGCGAGTTCCTGCGCCTTCTTCCGGGTCGTGATGTCGGTCGCGATCTGCATCTGCGCGAGGTGGCCGTCGACCCACTGGATGTACTGGCGCCGCACCTCGAACCATTTCTGGATGCTCTCGACGTAGACCTCCTGCGCGTCCGCGGTGCTGCCGGTCAGCGCCGCGGCGGGCAGGCCGGCGAACGTATCGACCATGTCGATCGAGTCCGACGATGTCTGCGTGCGGTCGAATCCGCCGCCGGACAGTTCGAGGTGACCGTCCGGGCGGATGCCGAACAGGTGGCGGTAGTAGCGGTTCGCGAACAGCAGTTCCGCTTCGTCGGCGGCCAGCACCGACACTGCGGCGTCGAGGCTTTCGAGCACCGTCGTGAAGCGTTCGTGCGCGGCGGCCAGTTCCTCGCGCGCGCGCTTCGGCTCGGTGATGTCGGTCATCGACGACATCCAGCCGGTCTGGCGGCCCGAACTGTCGATGAGCGGCGACACGTACAGGCGCGCATGGAACAGCGTGCCGTTCTTGCGCCGCACGCGCAGCTCGAAGCCGGAGCTCGGCACCTTGCCGCGCAGCGTCATGTCGAGCTGGCGCTGCATTTCGGGATAGGAGTCGCGCGGCCAGTACGGGAACGGCGCGACCTTGCCGACGAGATCGCTTTCGTCCCAGCCGGTCATCCGGCAGAACGCCGGGTTCACGTGCGTGATCCGGCCATGCATGTCGAGCACGCGCATGCCGATCAGCACCGAATTCTCCATCGCGCGGCGGAAGAACGCCTCGGCGTACAGCGCCTGCTGTGCCTCGAAGCGCTGGCGTGTGTGCTTCCACAGGCTCCAGAGGCTCCACAGCACGAAGCAGGACAGTCCCGCGACGAGCCAGACGAGCGTATTGTTGGTCAGGTTCGTGAGCTGCGGGAACGCGTAGACGCGCACGGTCAGGCCCTGGCCGGGCGGGTCGAGCGGCAGGTCGTAGTGCGAATCGCGCGGCAGGCGCGGGCGCGTCGATGTCGAGGACAGCTCGCGGTTGTTCGCGTCGGTGATCGAGATCTTGTACTTCGACGACAGCTCCTGCGGAATGTCGTGCTTCAGGATGCCTTCGACCGAGAACACGGCAGCGATCGAGCCGAGGTAGTCGCGGTCGCGGATCACGGGGGTCTGCAGCGTGATGTAGCCGTTGCCGAAGGCGTCATAGATGAGCGGCGAATACGCCTGGCGGCGCGAACTGCGCGCTTCCGCATAGGCGCCGTTCACAGCTTCCTGCATCTGCGCATCGTTCGGCTTGGCGAGCCGCTGGCCGAGCACGGGCGGATGGACGGCCGGCCAGCGCGGCGTGCCGGGCGCCGTGTACCAGTTCAGATAGAGGATTTCGGGATGCGTCTGCATCACGTCCGCGACCGCCATCTGGAATGCGTTCTGGTCGAGACGGCCGGAGGCGAGGTCGCGCGACAGTGCCTGGAGCTGTTCCTGGGCGCCCGTCATCGACAGGCGGATCTGCTGCTGCGCCCACGCGACGTTGCGAAAGAGGGTGTCTTCCTGCTGCTGCTGCTCGCGGCGGTTGAGGCTCCACAGGATGAGGCTCATCACCACGAGGAAGACGAGAATCGACAGGAGCGGCGTCAGCAGATAGGAATTGGACCACCACGGTCCGTGGTGCCAGCGGGACGGCTGCGATTCCGCCGGCGAGCCGGACGGTCGCGCCGAGCGTGCGAAAAGCCGTTCGGTCAACATGGCAGGATTGTAGCGCAGCGCAATAGATGGAAAACCGGTACCGCAAATGTTGAACCGAAACGGATTTAATGCGCGGCGGCCCGCCGCAAAGCCCGGAAATATCGGTGCGGCGCAGCAATATTCCGTATTACGGGAAAAGATCTCACTATTCGAAAATTTTGTTGCGCCGGGCCGCGGGCCGTCATTACAATCCGCTGGAGCTTGCCGCAGCCGGTCGCATCGCGTCGTCTGCACGAAGCGCGATCCTCATATTTCAGGCCCAGGAGACGAGAATGTCCGCCGTACCCAATGAAGTAATGAAATATGTCGCCGCCGAGCGTGACGACGATCCGCAGGAAACCGTCGAATGGCTCGAAGCGCTCGACGGCGTCATCTCCTCCGTCGGCACCGGGCGCGCGCACTACCTCATCGAGAAGCAGATCGAATTCGCACGCGTGCGCGGCGAGCATCTGCCGTTCTCCGCGAATACGCCGTACATCAACTCGATTCCGGTCGAAGGCCAGGCGAAGATCCCCGGCGACCAGGACATCGAGCACCGCATCCGCTCGTACACCCGCTGGAACGCACTGGCGATGGTGCTGCGCGCAGGCAAGGACACCAACGTCGGCGGCCACATCGCGTCGTTCGCGTCGGCGGCGACGCTCTACGACGTCGGCTACAACCACTTCTGGCATGCGCCGTCCGACCAGCATGGCGGCGACCTCGTGTTCGTGCAGGGCCACTCGTCGCCGGGCGTCTACTCGCGCGCATTCCTGCTCGGCCGCCTGACCGAAGACCAGCTCGACAGCTTCCGCCAGGAAGTCGGCGGCAACGGCATCTCGTCGTATCCGCACCCGTGGCTGATGCCGGACTTCTGGCAATTCCCGACCGTGTCGATGGGCCTCGGCCCGATCATGGCGATCTACCAGGCGCGCTTCATGAAGTACCTGCAGTCGCGCGGCATCGCGAACACGGAAGGCCGCAAGGTCTGGGCGTTCCTCGGCGACGGCGAGACCGACGAGCCGGAATCGCTCGGCGCGATCGGCATGGCGAGCCGCGAGAAGCTCGACAACCTCGTGTTCGTGATCAACTGCAACCTGCAGCGTCTCGACGGTCCGGTGCGCGGCAACGGCAAGATCATCCAGGAACTGGAATCGGAATTCCGCGGCGCCGGCTGGAACGTGATCAAGGTGATCTGGGGCAGCCGCTGGGACGCGCTGTTCGCGCGCGACAAGACGGGCGCACTGATGCGCCGCATGATGGAAGTCGTCGACGGCGAATACCAGACCTACAAGTCGGAATCGGGTGCGTACGTCCGTGAGCACTTCTTCAACACGCCGGAACTGAAGGCGCTCGTCGCCGACTGGTCAGACGACGACATCTGGGCGCTGAATCGCGGCGGCCACGATCCGCACAAGATCTACGCGGCATTCCACGAAGCCAGCCGCACGAAGGGCGCGCCGACCGTCATCCTCGCGAAGACCATCAAGGGCTACGGGATGGGCGAGTCCGGCCAGGCGATGAACATCACGCACCAGCAGAAGAAGCTGCCGGTCGAGCAACTGAAGAAGTTCCGCGATCAGTTCCGCCTGCCGATCTCGGACGAGCAGATCGCCGACGTGCCGTACCTCAAGTTCGAGGAAGGCTCGAAGGAACTCGAATACATGCGTGCACGCCGCATGGATCTCGGCGGCTACCTGCCGCAGCGCCGCGAGAAGGCGCAGTCGCTGCCGGTGCCGGCGCTCGACGCGTTCGAGCCGCTGCTGAAGGGCACGGGCGAAGGCCGCGAGATCTCGACGACGATGGCGTTCGTGCGGATCCTGAACATCCTGCTGAAGGACAAGGCGCTCGGCAAGCGCATCGTGCCGATCGTGCCGGACGAGTCGCGCACGTTCGGCATGGAAGGCCTGTTCCGCCAGATCGGCATCTGGAATCAGGACGGCCAGAAGTACGTGCCGGAAGATTCCGACCAGCTGATGTTCTACAAGGAATCGGAAACCGGCCAGATCCTGCAGGAAGGCATCAACGAAGCGGGCGGCATGTGCGACTGGATCGCGGCGGCGACGTCGTACTCGACGCACGGCGAGATCATGGTGCCGTTCTACATCTTCTATTCGATGTTCGGCTTCCAGCGGATCGGCGATCTGGCCTGGGCCGCGGGCGACATGCGTTCGCGCGGCTTCCTGCTGGGCGGCACCGCGGGTCGCACGACGCTGAACGGCGAAGGCCTGCAGCACGAAGACGGCCACTCGCTCCTGTGGGCGGCATCGGTGCCGAACTGCGTGAGCTACGACCCGACCTTCGGCTACGAGCTCGCGGTCATCATCCAGGACGGCCTGCGCCGCATGGTGCAGAACCAGGAGGATGTGTACTACTACATCACGGTGATGAACGAGAACTACGAGCACCCGGCGATTCCGCAGGGCGAGCACGTGGCGGCCGACATCATCAAGGGCATGTATTCGTTCCGCAAGGCCGACGCGGACGAGAAGGCGCCGCGTGTCCAGCTGCTCGGCGCGGGCACGATCTTCAACGAAGTGATCGCCGCCGCCGACCTGCTGAAGAACGACTGGGGCGTTGCGGCCGACCTGTGGAGCGTGCCGAGCTTTACCGAGCTGGCGCGTGAAGGCCACGAAGTCGAGCGCTGGAACCTGCTGCATCCGACCGAGGAACGCCGCCTGTCGCACGTGCAGAAGTGCCTGAAGGACACGCAAGGCCCCGTCGTCGCATCGACCGACTACATCCGCGCGCTGGTCGACCAGATCCGCGGCCAGGTCGACCGCCGCTTCGTCGTGCTCGGCACCGACGGCTATGGCCGTTCGGACACCCGCGCGAACCTGCGTCACTTCTTCGAAGTCGACCGTCACTGGGTCACCGTCGCGGCGCTCAACGCGCTGGCCGACGAAGGCACGATCGACCGCAAGGTCGTCGCCGATGCGATCGCGAAGTACAACCTCGATCCGTCGAAGCCCAACCCGATGACGGTTTAACGCACGCGTGCCGTGTGATGCCGCGCAGCGCTTCCGAGGGAAGCATGCGCGGCTCAGGAGACACTAACAGATGAGTCAAGCGATCGAAGTGAAGGTGCCGGATATCGGCGATTACAAGGACGTGCCCGTCATCGAGGTGCTCGTGCAGGCGGGCGACACGGTCGAGCCCGAGCAGTCGCTCGTCACGCTCGAATCGGACAAGGCGACGATGGACGTGCCGAGCCCGTCCGGCGGCAAGGTCAAGGAAGTGAAGGTCAAGGTGGGTGATTCCGTGTCGGAAGGCTCGCTGATCATCCTGCTTGAAGGCGGCGCTGCGGCGCAGCCGAACGGCGCAGCCGCGCCGGCAGCGGTGAGTGCGGCGCCCGCACCGGCTGCCGCGCCCGCCGCGACCGGCGGCACGCTCGAAGTGAAGGTGCCGGATATCGGCGACTACAAGGACGTGCCGGTGATCGAGATCGGCGTGAAGGTCGGTGACACGGTCGAGAAGGAACAGTCGCTCGTCACGCTCGAGTCGGACAAGGCGACGATGGACGTGCCGAGCCCGGCCGCCGGCGTGGTGAAGGACATCAAGGTGAAGGTCGGCGACGCGGTGTCCGAAGGGACGCTGATCGTGCTGCTCGAAGCGGCCGGTGCGCCGGCCGCTGCCGCGACGCCGGCCAGCGCGCCGGCCGCGGCTGCCGCACCGGCGGCGCCCGCGGCTCCGGCGCCTGCACCGCAGGCCGCGCCGGCTCCGGCCGCCGCACCCGCCGCGGCTCCGGCGGCGTCCGGCGAATACCGTGCCAGCCACGCATCGCCGTCGGTACGCAAGTTCGCGCGCGAACTCGGCGTCGACGTCGCACGCGTCGGCGGCAGCGGCCCGAAGGGACGGATCACGAAGGAAGACGTCACGAACTTCGTGAAGGGCGTGATGACCGGCCAGCGCGCTGCGCCGGTCGCCGCGGCCGCACCGGCAGGCGGCGGCGAGCTGAACCTGCTGCCGTGGCCGAAGGTCGATTTCACGAAGTTCGGCCCGGTCGATCCGAAGCCGCTGTCGCGCATCAAGAAGATCTCGGGTGCGAACCTGCATCGCAACTGGGTGATGATCCCGCACGTCACGAACAACGATGAAGCGGACATCACCGATCTCGAAGCGCTGCGCGTGCAGCTGAACAAGGAACACGAGAAGGCGGGCGTGAAGTTCACGATGCTCGCATTCGTGATCAAGGCGGTCGTCGCGGCACTGAAGAAGTTCCCGACGTTCAACGCGAGCCTCGACGGCGACAACCTCGTGTTCAAGCAGTACTACCACGTCGGTTTCGCGGCCGACACGCCGAACGGTCTCGTCGTGCCGGTGATCCGCGATGCGGACAAGAAGGGTCTCGTCGAGATCGCGAAGGAAATGAGCGATCTGTCGAAGGCGGCGCGCGAGGGCAAGCTGAAGCCGGACCAGATGCAAGGCGGCTGCTTCTCGATCTCGTCGCTGGGCGGGATCGGCGGGACGAACTTCACGCCGATCATCAACGCACCGGAAGTGGCGATCCTCGGCCTGTCGCGCAGCGCGATGAAGCCGGTGTGGGACGGCAAGCAGTTCGTGCCGCGCCTCACGCTGCCGCTGTCGCTGTCGTACGACCATCGCGTGATCGATGGCGCGGAAGCGGCGCGGTTCAATGCGTATCTCGGGTCGCTGCTTGGCGACTTCCGTCGCGTCATTCTTTGATGAGCGGGGAGTCTCGCGGGGGCGCGGGTTGCCGTCGGTGATCCGCGTTTCATCGTTGAACTGGCTTTTTTAGCGGTCTGCTGGCGTCGCCCCTGCGCGGGGCGGCGGTTACTTTTCCTTGTCTCACAGGGGCTGCCTTCGGGGCGTCTTCCAAGGGAAAGTAGCCAAAAGAAGGGCGCGTCCTTGGGCGGACGGCAAAGGTGGTCCTGCCCAAGTCCCCGTTCTCCAGTCAGGCCGCCGTTCTCTCGCGGGTTTCTCCCCCCTCTGTCTGCAGCTAATCAAGAAGGGGACAGTCATGAGTCTCATCGAAGTCAAGGTTCCGGATATCGGCGATTTCAGCGGCGTCGATGTCATCGAAGTCAATGTCCAGCCGGGCGACGTGATCGAAAAAGAGCAGACGCTCATCACGCTCGAGTCGGACAAGGCCTCCATGGAAGTGCCGAGCGATGTCGCCGGCACGGTCAAGGAAATCAAGGTCAAGGCCGGCGACAAGGTCTCGCAGGGCACGGTCATCGCCATCGTCGAAGCATCGGCAGGCGCCGCCGCACCCGCGAAAGCGGCTGAACCGGCGAAGGCCGCCGCTCCGGCCGCAACACCCGCCGCCGCACCGGCGCCCGCGCCGCAAGCCGGCAGCTACGCCGGCGCAGCCGATATCGAGTGCGACATGCTCGTGCTCGGTGCCGGCCCCGGCGGCTACTCGGCGGCGTTCCGCGCGGCCGACCTCGGCATGAAGACGGTGCTCGTCGAGCGCTATTCGACGCTGGGCGGCGTATGCCTGAACGTCGGCTGCATCCCGTCGAAGGCGCTGCTGCATACCGCGCTCGTCGTCGAGGAGGCGGAAGCGCTGGCCTCGCACGGCATCTCGTTCGGCAAGCCCGAGATCGATCTCGACAAGCTGCGCGACTTCAAGTCGGGCGTCGTGAAGAAGCTGACAACAGGCCTCGCCGGCATGGCGAAGGCGCGCAAGGTAGAAGTCGTGACCGGCGTCGGCACGTTCGTCGATCCGCATCACATGGAAGTGCAGGGCGACAGCGGCAAGAAGATCGTCAAGTTCAAGCAGGCGATCATCGCGGCCGGCTCGCAGTCGGTGAAACTGCCGTTCCTGCCGGACGATCCGCGTATCGTCGATTCGACGGGCGCGCTCGAACTGCGCCAGCAGCCGAAACGGATGCTCGTCATCGGCGGCGGCATCATCGGTCTCGAAATGGCGACCGTCTACTCGACGCTGGGCGCCGAGATCGATGTCGTCGAAATGCTCGACAACCTGATGAACGGCGCGGACCGCGATCTCGTCAAGGTCTGGGAAAAGTACAACGCGAAGCGTTTCGGCAACGTGATGCTGAAGACCAAGACGGTCGGCGCGGCAGCGAAGGAAGACGGCATCTACGTGACGTTCGAGGGCGAGAAGGCGCCGGCGGAGCCGCAGCGCTACGACCTCGTACTGGTCGCGGTGGGCCGTAGCCCGAACGGCAAGAAGATCGGCGCCGACAAGGCAGGCGTCGCCGTCACGGAGCGCGGCTTCATCGAAGTCGACAAGCAGATGCGGACGAACGTCCCGCACATCTTCGCGATCGGCGACATCGTCGGCCAGCCGATGCTGGCGCACAAGGCGGTGCACGAAGGCCACGTCGCCGCGGAAGCGGCGCACGGCGAGAAGGCGTATTTCGATGCGCTGCAGATCCCGTCGGTCGCCTACACCGATCCCGAAGTCGCGTGGGCGGGCAAGACGGAAGAGCAGTGCAAGGCCGAAGGCATCAAGTACGGCAAGGCCGTGTTCCCGTGGGCGGCATCGGGCCGCGCGATCGCGAACGGCCGCGACGAAGGCTTCACGAAGCTGATTTTCGACGAGGAAACGCATCGCGTGATCGGCGGCGGCATCGTCGGCCTGAACGCGGGCGATCTGATCAGCGAGGTGTGCCTGGCGGTCGAGATGGGCGCGGACGCGGAAGACATCGGCAAGACGATCCATCCGCACCCGACGCTCGGCGAATCGGTCGGCATGGCGGCCGAGCTGTACGAAGGCGTGTGCACGGATCTGCCGCCGCAACGCAAGAAGTAAGTAAGCGCGGCCGGCTTCGCGAGCCGGTAACGACAACGGCGCTTCCCTCGGCAGGGGGAAGCGCCGTTTTAACATGTGTGCTCAGCATGGGCCGCATTCGTATGGGTGAACGTCCTGCCGCACCCTGGTCACGGCCAATGAAGCGAAGCGCATTCCAGCGCGCATTCGCTTGCCCGGAAAACAAAAACCCCTCGCTTCGGAAAGCGAGGGGTTCGTCAGCAGCCTGAAGCCGTGTAAGGCACGGCCGTATTCCGAAGCGGAAAAACGCTTAGGCGGCCGGCTTGGTCGGGCGACGCGTCGCAGCGGCGTTTGCAGCTTTGGTCGCGACGGCGGCGGCGGCGTTGAAGTTCGTCTCGGCGATCTCGACGGCTTGCTTCGCGGCCTTCTGCACGGTTTCGTACGTCGTGTTCGCGGCGTTCAGCGCCGACTTCAGCGCGGCGACAGCCGTCTCCGAACCCGCCGGGGCGTTCTTCGCGACGTTGTCGACGAGCGCCTGGACCTTCTTGTTCTGCTCTTCGAACTGTGCTTCGGCAACCTTCGCGAACTCGGCTTGCGTGGCCGAAGCGATTTCATACAGGTGACGGCCGTACGACAGCACCTTTTCCGCGACCGGCTGCGTCAGGCTTGCCTGCAGCGCGAGGAGTTCCTGGGCATCCTTCACCGACAGCAGACGCTGCGCGTTTTCCTGGCCTTCGGCCAGCGTCGACTTCACGACTTGCAGATTGAGTTCGATCAGCTTTTCGACACCTTCGAACGCCTTGGTCGTCAGACCGAACAGGCTTTCGAGGTTGGCTTTCTGTGCGGCGGCGATTTGCTCGGGGGTCAGCAAAGACATGTCAAGCTCCTGAAAAGCGATCGCGACGATCGCAAGGGTCAAGGGCACTACTCTGGGGAACTGCGGATGCGCGTGCTTTGTGCAACGCAGCAATGGAAGCTATTTTAGGGCAGCGGAAACGATTGTCAAGCATTTTTTGTGCGTTGCACAATCGTAATAAATTATCGATAAAACAACGGGTTATGCAATAGTCGTGGGAACGGTTCCAGATGATGCCCCGCAGCAGGCCCGAACGTGCGCCGGAGCGCGCTGCGCACCATCGTCGCGCACATGTAAACCTGACAGGCGGGTGGAACGTTGTTCTTCTGTCATTGTCGAAAAGCACGCCGTTTCGACCCGCCGCGGCGAAGTGCCTTCGCTGCGCGTCGGGATGCGTGCCGTTTGGCGCACCGAGCGCCGGATACGTACTTTCCCCGCTTTAATTTGCCCAAAAAGTGACGTTATCTCAATTAACCGCGTGGTAATCGGGAGGCGAGCACTGTGAGGCTGCGTTCCCCATATTTTTCTCAATGGGGGCGGGGGAGCCGATCGACCGAATCTCGACGGCTCTTACAATCCGGTTTAACGACTATCGGTAAGTGCCTAATATTGCTTATTTTTTCAGCCTTAACTACACTTGCGGAAACTCCCGCCGCTTTGTCCAGACCCTAATGAAAGCCGAATCGTTTTCACCGCGCAGAATGTTGCAGAGCATAACGCTCGGCACGGCGGTGTCGGTCGCCGTCGCCTTGCTGGCGGCCACCGCTACCGTTGCGCCTGCCGACGCGTTTGCCGCCACTGCGAAATCGTCCCAAGTTGCCAAGAAGAAAGCGACTGCTTCGCCCGCGAAGAAGTCGGTGAAATCGGCGTCCGCCACCAGCGATGCGCAGCGTGCGAAATCGGTGCGCAAGCGCGCCACGCTCGCCGCGAACGTGCACGGCCATCATGGCGCGGTGCGCAAGGTGGCGTTCCAGCCGCGCCAGCCGACGGTCGGCCAGGCCTTCGGCCTGCACGACACGCCTGACGCGCTGGCGCTGCGTTCGAGCGTCGCGTACGTCGTCGACCAGAACACCAACGAGCCACTGTTCGACAAGAATTCGCACGCAGTCGTGCCGATCGCATCGATCACCAAGCTGATGACGGCGATGGTGGTGCTCGACTCGAAGCTGCCGCTGACCGACCAGATCGATGTCACGGACGAGGATCGCGACTACGAGAAGGGCACGGGCTCGCGTCTGTCGGTGGGCTCGACGCTGTCGCGCGACGACATGTTGCATATCGCGCTGATGGCGTCGGAAAACCGCGCGGCGGCGGCGTTGTCGCGCTACTTCCCGGGCGGCCGTCCGGCATTCATCGCGGCGATGAACGCGAAGGCCAGGTCGCTCGGCATGGGCGATACGCACTTCGAGAACTCGACCGGCCTGTCGAGCCAGAACGTGTCGAGCGCACGTGATCTCGTGAAGATGGTCAACGCGGCGTACCAGTATCCGCTGATCCGCAAGTTCTCGACCGATCGCACCTACGAGGTGAACACGGGCAAGCGCAACCTCGTCTACAACAGCACGAACGCGCTGATCCGCGGCAACAACTCGTGGGACATCGGCCTGCAGAAGACCGGCTTCATCAACGAGGCGGGCGAGTGCCTGGTGATGCAGGCGACGATCCACAACCGTCCGATGGTGATGGTGTTGCTGGATTCGTTCGGCAAGTATTCGCGTTTCGCCGACGCTTCGCGGCTGCGCAACTGGCTCGACAACGGCGGCGAGCGCCTGACGGCGTCCAATTCGCCGAACGGCGGGACCTGATTCTGACCGTGGCGGGCCGCCGCCACGTCAGTGCGGCTCGCAGCATGAAAAAGCCCCGCGATTTGCGGGGCTTTTTCATATGTGCACGATGACGATGCTCATGCTCGCCGCTGCAGGTCGTCCGCGTCCTTTCCGGATTCGGGGCGGTAGCCGAGCGATTCGGAGATGGTCAGCGCGGTGCGGCTCAGCTGGCTGAGCCACGCATCCTGCAGGCGGTCGGCGGGTGCGGACAGCGACAGGCCCGCGACAAGCTTTCCCGAGTCGTCGTAGATGCCCGCCGCGATGCAGCGCACGCCCAGTTCCAGTTCCTCGTTGTCGCGCGCGCACGATTGCTGGCGCACGAGCAGCAACTCGCGCTCGAGCTTCGTGAGGTCGGTAATGCTGTTTTGCGTGTGGCCGGAGAGGCCGGTGCGCGTGGCGTATGCGCGTACGCGCGACGTTTCGTCCGCGGCGAGGAACAGCTTGCCGACCGAGGTCAGGTGCAGCGGCGCGCGGCCGCCGATCGCACGCACGACCTGCATCCCGGAACGTTCCGAATACGCGCGCTCGATATAGACGATCTCGTCACCCTGCCGCACCGACAGGTTCACCGTTTGCCCGGTGAGGCGGTGCAACTCGCGCATCGGCATCAGCGCCGCATCGCGCACCGACAGGCGCGCCTTCACCAGGTTGCCGAGCTCGAGCAGCCGCATGCCGAGGCGATACGTGCCGGGATCGGAGCGATCGACGAGCCTGCAGGTCACCATATCGTTGAGGATGCGGTGCGCGGTGGATGGATGCAGCTCGGTGCGCTGCGCCAGTTCTTTCAGGCTGACGGGGTCGCTGTGCGCGGCGAGCGCGTCCAGCAGCCGCATCATGCGTTCGATCACCTGGATCGACGTTTTGGAATCCGGAGTCGGGTTGCTCATCATCGAGAATCGGTTGACGCGTCAAGCGGTGTTGCGGCGATTGTATCTCGTATTGTGAAAAAAGCGAACGGCGTTCGAGGAAATCCTCGCTTTCGTCCGGGACGCGGGCTTCCGGCGCAGCGGCGTTGGTCTTGCCGGGCAAACGACGGATAATGAGAGCCGTTTTCTCGAAGGAGCGCCTATGCGAGTCGGTTTGTTCGTCACCTGTCTGGTCGATCTGATGCGTCCCGAAATCGGTTTTTCGGCGCTCAAGCTGATTCGCGAGGCCGGCTATGAGGTGATCGTGCCGCCCGCGCAGACCTGCTGCGGCCAGCCGGCCTATAACGCCGGCGATCGCGCGCTCGCGCGCGACCTGGCCGAGAAGACGCTGCGCGAATTCGAGCAATTCGACTACGTCGTCGCGCCGTCGGGTTCGTGCGGTGGGATGATCCGCACGCATTACGGCGACCTGTTCCGCGACGATCCCGATCTGATGGGACGGTTTTTGCGATTCCAGCCGAAGGTCTACGAGCTGACCGACTTCCTCGCGAATGTGGCGAAGGTCCGGCTCGAGCCGGGCGAATTCGCCGGCCCGGTGACGTATCACGATTCGTGTTCGGGGCTGCGCGAGCTCGGCGTGCAGGCGCAGCCGCGCGCGCTGCTCGCACAGCGCGGCTGCGCGGTGACCGAGATGAAGGATTGCGGGCACTGCTGCGGCTTCGGTGGCGCGTTCGCGATCAAGTACGGCGACATCTCGGCGGCGATCGCGGATGAGAAATGCGCGAACATCCACGCGTCCGGGGCCGGTGCCGTGGTGCTTGGCGATCTCGGCTGCATGCTGAACATCGAAGGGCGGTTGCGCCGCACCGGCGACCGCGACACGCGCGTGCTGCACGTCGCGCAGGTGCTGGCGGGCGACGTCTGACGCGCCCGGTTCCGATCACGTTCTCCTGATACCGCCATGCAAGTCCAGTCAATGCATTTCAAGGCGCGCGCCGGCCAGAAGCTCGCCGACCAGCGTTTGCAGGAAAACCTGAAAAAGCTGTCGACCAAATTCGTGTCCGCGCGCGCCGACGCGATGACCGAGATCGACTTCCCGGCGACGCGCGCGGCGCTCAAGGCGCGCCGCAATCGCGCGCTCGACCAACTCGACGTCTGGCTCGAGGCGTTCGAGCGCGAGGCGACACGGCGCGGCACAATAGTGCTGTTCGCCGAGACGACGGCCGACGCTGCACGGCTCGTCGCCGACATCGCGCGCCGTCACGACGTGAAGAAGGTCATCAAGACCAAGTCGATGGTGTCCGAGGAAATGCGCCTGAACGCGGTGCTGGCCGAGATGGGCGTGCAGTCGATCGAGACGGATCTCGGCGAATACATCCTGCAGATCAACGACAACGAGCCGCCGAGTCATATCATTGCGCCCGTCGTGCACAAGGACAAGGACGAGATCGCCGACTTGTTCGCGCGCACCCATCATCGGGAGCGGTTGTCCGAGGTGCCCGACATGACACGCGAGGCGCGCGAGGTATTGCGTCCCCATTTCCTGTCGGCCGACATGGGCGTGACGGGCGGCAACTTCGTGATTGCCGAGACGGGTTCCGTCGCGCTTGTGACGAACGAAGGCAATGAAGGAATGTGCACGGTGATGCCGCGCGTGCACGTCGCCGTGACGGGCATCGAGAAGGTGCTGCCGACGCTCGAGGATCTCGCGACGGCAATGCGCCTGTTGCCGCGCTCGGCGACCGGCCAGAAGACGTCGAACTATTTCTCGTTGCTGACGGGGCCGCGCCAGCCGGGCGACGAGGACGGCCCGGAGCACATGTACGTGGTGCTCGTCGATGGCGGCCGCACGGGGCTCATCGGCGGCGAATTCCAGGAGATGCTGCGCTGCATCCGCTGCGGCGCGTGCATGAACCACTGTCCGGTGTACCAGAAGGTCGGCGGCCATGCTTACGGCTGGGTCTATCCGGGGCCGATGGGATCGGTGCTGACGCCGAGCTATACGGGGATCGACCAGTCGCTCGACTTGCCGCAGGCCGCAACGCTGTGCGGCGAGTGCGACAGTGTCTGCCCGGTGGGCATCCCGCTGTCGCACCTGTTGCGCACGCTGCGCGAAAAGCAGGTCGAGCGGCATCTGCGGCCATGGCGGGAGCGGGCGGCGCTCGCCGCATGGGGCTTCGTCGCGCGCCACCCGACGCTCTACGCACTGACGACGAAGCTCGCCGTGCGCATCCTCGAACGGCTCGGCGGCAGCGGCGGGATGCTGCGGCGTCTGCCGATGATGGGCGGCTGGATGGATACGCGCGATCTGCCGGTGCCGACCGGACGGACATTCCGCGAGCTGTACGCGGCGTCGCGCAGCCACCTCGGCTGATGGCGCGACTGTTCGCCAGGAAGCAACACTGCATTCACTATTCATATATTTATCTCGATAGATGCGATCTATAGAATGCTGTCTGTAAGCCCCGGAAGAGGGTTTCGGGGCATCAGGTCTAGAGAATCGCATCATGAGAAAGACAATATCGATGTACTGGCCGCTGGCGATTGTCGTGCCGCTGGCGGCAGCCGCTTACCTGCACGCAGCCGGCGCCGCACCGTCGCACGGTCCGCTCGCCGTTCATCAGGCATCCGCGGAGTTGGCTCGGGCGGTGTCGCTCGGGCTGGTCGGCGACACGCCGCAGTCGCTGCGCGCCACGCAGAAGGCGTTGTAAGGCGGTTCGCCGTCGCGTTGCGGCGCGGCGCGAAACCGGGCGCCTTTGTATAATGGCGTGTTATTCATTGACGCGGTTCGCCGCGGTTGAGCGATAGTGCGATGACCCGCGTTGCAATCTGTTTCGTGTGCCTCGGCAACATCTGCCGTTCTCCGACCGCCGAAGGCGTGATGCGCCATCAGGTCGAGTCCGCCGGACTGGGCGACCGGATCGAAGTCGATTCGGCCGGCACCGGCGACTGGCACGTGGGCGAGCCGCCCGACGCGCGTGCACAGGCGGCGGCGTGCTCGCGCGGCTACGACCTGTCGGCGCTGCGCGCGCGGCAGGTCAGCGGGGCGGATTTCGAGCGCTTCGACCTGCTGCTTGCGATGGACGAGGCGAACCTCGCGGAATTGCGCCGCCGCTGCCCGCCGCGACACCGCGACAAGGTGCGGCTGCTGATGGAATTCGCGCCGGGCGCCTCGGCGACCGAAGTCGCGGATCCTTATTTCGGCGGCGCACAAGGGTTCGAGGCGGTGCTCGATCAGTGCGAGGACGCCTGTCGGGGCCTGCTGGACACGCTGCGGGAGCGCGCGTCGCGCTGATTCCGTTAATTGCTTCGCGAATTCCCTGTCATGGACAGGGATACTTGACTAAAACTGTCAAATATTTATACTTGACCAAAATCGTCAAGATTGCAGTCCCCTTACATCATGAGACTCACCACCAAAGGCCGTTTCGCCGTCACGGCGATGATTGACTTGGCACTGCGCCAGGAGCAGGGCCCGGTGACGCTTGCAGGCATCAGCCAGCGCCAGCGGATTTCGCTCTCGTATCTCGAACAGCTGTTCGGCAAGCTGCGCAGACATGAAATCGTCGAGTCCGTGCGCGGGCCGGGCGGCGGTTACAACCTTGCGCGCCGCGCGCAGGACGTGACAGTCGCCGACATCATCATTGCGGTCGACGAGCCGCTCGACGCGACGCAGTGCGGCGGCAAGGGCACGTGCGACGGCTCGAAGCAGCCCGATGGCCACTGCATGACGCACGAGCTGTGGGCGACCCTCAACCAGAAAATGGTCGAATACCTCGATTCGGTGTCGCTGCAGGATCTCGTCGATCAGCAGCGGGCGCGCGAAGGCGCGCCTGCGGTGCTGCGCGACCGGCGCGAGCCGGAACCCGTCGCCGCGCCTGCCGAGCCGGTGCGCACGATCCCGCTTGGCCCGAATTCGGTGTTCAACATCGCGAGCTCGTGAGCACGAGGCGCCCTAGCCGAACCTATAACGCATAGTCCCTGCACAGAATACCCGGAGCGACAGATGACCCAAGACACTCTCCACCTGCCCATCTACATGGATTACAGCGCGACGACGCCCGTCGATCCGCGTGTGGTCGACAAGATGGTGCCGTACCTGCGCGAGCAGTTCGGCAATCCGGCGTCGCGCAGCCACGCGTACGGCTGGGATGCGGAGCGTGCCGTCGAAGAGGCGCGCGAACAGGTGGCCGCACTGGTGAATGCCGATCCGCGCGAGATCATCTGGACTTCCGGCGCGACGGAATCGGACAACCTCGCGATCAAGGGCGCCGCGAACTTCTATCAAGGCAAGGGCAAGCACATCGTGACGGTGAAAACCGAGCACAAGGCCGTGCTCGACACCTGCCGCGAGCTCGAGCGCGACGGCTTCGAGGTCACGTATCTGGACGTCAAGGAAAACGGCCTGATCGACCTCGACGTGTTCAAGGCCGCGCTGCGCCCGGACACGATCCTCGTGTCGGTGATGCACGTCAACAACGAAACCGGCGTGATCCAGGACATCGAGACAATCGGCGAGATCTGCCGCGAAAAGGGCATCGTGTTTCACGTCGACGCCGCGCAGGCAACGGGCAAGGTCGAGATCGACCTCGCGAAGCTGAAGGTCGACCTGATGTCGTTCTCGGCGCACAAGAACTACGGCCCGAAGGGCATCGGCGCGCTGTACGTGCGCCGCAAGCCGCGCGTGCGCATCGAAGCGCAGATGCACGGCGGCGGCCACGAGCGCGGCATGCGTTCGGGCACGCTGGCGACGCACCAGATCGTCGGCATGGGCGAGGCGTTCCGCATCGCCAGGGAAGAAATGGCCACCGAGAACGAGCGTATCCGCGCGCTGCGCGACAAGCTGCTGCGCGGCCTGTCGCAGATCGAGGAAACGTACGTGAACGGCGACATGGAGCACCGTATCCCGCACAACCTGAACATCAGCTTCAACTTCGTCGAAGGCGAGTCGCTGATCATGGCGATCAAGGATGTCGCGGTGTCGTCGGGTTCCGCATGCACGTCCGCGTCGCTGGAGCCGTCGTATGTGCTGCGTGCGCTCGGCCGCAACGACGAACTCGCGCACAGCTCGATCCGCTTCACGGTCGGCCGCTTCACGACGGAGCAGGAAGTCGATTACGTGATCGATCTTCTCAACAGCAAGATCGCGAAGCTGCGTGAGCTGTCGCCGCTTTGGGAAATGCACCAGGAAGGCATCGATCTGTCGACGATCGAATGGGCCGCGCATTAAACATTTCGCGGGCGGATTGGCGCACGCAGACGTAACGAGTCAAGGAGTCTGAGTCATGTCTTACAGCAACAAGGTTCTGGATCACTACGAAAACCCGCGCAACGTCGGTTCGTTCGCGAAGGACGACGACGCGGTGGGCACCGGCATGGTCGGCGCGCCGGCATGCGGCGACGTGATGAAGCTGCAAATCCGCGTGGGTGCGGACGGTGTGATCGAAGACGCAAAGTTCAAGACCTACGGTTGCGGTTCGGCGATCGCGTCGAGCTCGCTCGTGACCGAATGGGTGAAGGGCAAGACGCTCGACGAGGCGCTCGCGATCAAGAACACGCAGATCGCAGAGGAACTCGCGCTGCCGCCGGTGAAAATCCACTGTTCGATTCTCGCGGAAGACGCGATCAAGGCGGCGGTTGCGGACTACAAGAAGCGCCACGACGGCAAGGACGGCGACCAGGCAGCGGCCTGAGCGCATCGAGCGGCTTGAAGGAACGCGGCGCACCGCGATCGGCGCGCCGCGGCAAGGACATCATGGCAATTACACTGACCGAAAAAGCAGCGCAGCACGTCCAGAAGTATCTGGTCCGGCGCGGTAAGGGGCTGGGCCTGAGGCTTGGCGTTCGCACGACCGGCTGTTCCGGCCTCGCCTACAAGCTCGAGTATGTCGACGAGCTTGCGCCCGAGGATCAGGTGTTCGAGAGCCATGGCGTGAAGGTTATCGTCGATCCGAAGAGCCTCGCCTACATCGACGGCACCGAACTGGATTTCGCGCGCGAAGGCCTGAACGAAGGGTTCAAGTTCAACAACCCGAACGTGAAGGACGAGTGCGGCTGCGGAGAATCGTTCCGCGTGTGACGGGATCCGCACGATGCGGGCAACAGGCGGCGCATGCCGCCTTTTTAATGCGCGGCGTTTGCCGTGCGATGAACTGGAATTGACCGCGACGATGGCTTCGCTGAAAGACAGTCACTTCGATCTGTTTCACCTGCCGGCGCAGTTCGCGCTCGATGCCGACGCGCTCGATGCCGCGTACCGTACCGTGCAGACACAGGTGCATCCGGACCGCTTTGCGGCGGCCGGCGACGCGCAAAAGCGCATCGCGATGCAATGGGCGACGCGCGCGAACGAGGCGTACCGGACGCTGCGCGATCCGCTCAAGCGCGCGACTTACCTGCTGTCGCTGCGGGGCATGGACATTGGCGCGGAAAACAACACCGCGATGGAGCCCGCGTTCCTGATGCAGCAGATGGAGTGGCGCGAAGGGATCGAGGATGCGGCGGCCGCGCGCAATGTCGATGCGCTCGATGCGCTGCTCGTCGAGTTGCGCGACGAAAAGCGCGTGCGCCTTGAGCGCCTCGGTGCGCTGCTCGACAGCGGCGCCGACCAGGGCGCAGCGGAAGCCGTGCGGCAGCTGATGTTCATCGAGCGGGTCGAGTCGGAAGTGAGCGCACAGATCGAGCGTCTCGAACATTAACCGCGTGCGTCGCAGCGCGCGCAGCAAACGGAGCGGAAGCTCCCGAACGAACCAAGATGGCTTTACTGCAAATCTCCGAACCGGGCATGGCGCCGGCGCCGCATCAGCGGCGGCTCGCCGTCGGGATCGATCTCGGCACGACGAATTCGCTCGTCGCCGCCGTACGCAACAGCGTGCCGGAAGTGCTGCCGGACGAGGCGGGCCGCATGCTGCTGCCGTCGGTCGTGCGTTATCTGGAGAAGGGCGGCCGCCGGATCGGCCATGAGGCGAAGGCGCAGGCCGCCACCGATCCGCGCAACACGATCGTGTCGGTCAAGCGTTTCATGGGCCGCGGCAAGGCGGAAGTCGAGGGCGCGGCCAATGCGCCGTATGAATTCGTCGACGCGCCGGGCATGGTGCAGATCCGCACGATCGACGGCGTGAAGAGCCCGGTCGAGGTGTCCGCCGAGATTCTCGCGACGCTGCGCCAGCGTGCCGAAGACACGCTCGGCGACGAGTTGGTCGGCGCCGTGATCACGGTGCCTGCGTACTTCGACGATGCGCAGCGCCAGGCGACCAAGGATGCCGCGCGGCTCGCCGGTCTCAATGTGCTGCGCCTGCTGAACGAGCCCACGGCGGCGGCGATTGCCTACGGCCTGGATAATGCGGCGGAAGGTCTGTACGCGGTTTACGACCTCGGCGGCGGCACGTTCGACCTGTCGATCCTGAAGCTGACGAAGGGCGTGTTCGAAGTGCTCGCCGCAGGCGGCGACTCGGCGCTCGGCGGCGACGACTTCGATCACATGCTGTTCGAGCACGTCCTCGCGCAGGCCGGCATCGACGCGAAGACGCTCGCGCCGGAAGACGTGCGGCTGCTGCTCGACCGCGTGCGGCAATTGAAGGAAGCGTTGTCGGCGGCGCCGCAGGCGTCGCTCGATGTCGTGCTGTCGACGGGCATGCAGCTCGCGCAGACGGTCACGCACGAGACGTTCGCATCGCTCGTCGAACCGCTCGTGCAGCGCACGCTGACGCCGACCCGCAAGGCGCTGCGCGACGCGCAGGTGACGCCGGCCGACATCAAGGGGGTCGTGCTGGTCGGCGGCGCGACGCGCATGCCGGTCATTCGTGACGCGGTCGGGAAGTATTTCGGCCAGCCGCCGCTCGTCAATCTCGATCCGGATCAGGTCGTCGCGCTCGGCGCGGCGATCCAGGCCGATCTGCTGGCCGGCAACCGCGGCAGCGGCGACGACTGGCTGCTGCTCGACGTGATTCCGCTGTCGCTCGGCGTCGAGACGATGGGTGGCCTCGTCGAGAAGATCATCCCGCGCAATTCGACGATTCCGATTGCGCGCGCGCAGGAGTTCACGACGTTCAAGGACGGCCAGACCGCGATGGCGATCCATGTCGTGCAGGGCGAGCGCGAACTCGTTGCCGACTGCCGGTCGCTCGCGCGTTTCGAGCTGCGCGGGATTCCGCCGATGGCGGCCGGCGCGGCGCGGATCCGCGTGACCTACCAGGTCGATGCGGACGGTCTGTTGTCGGTGTTCGCGCGCGAACAGCATTCGGGCGTCGAGGCGTCGGTCGTCGTGAAGCCGTCGTACGGCCTCGCCGACGACGACATCGCGAAGATGCTGGAAGAGAGCTTCAAGACGGCCGAGATCGACATGCGCGCACGTGCACTGCGTGAAGCGCAGGTCGAGGCGGAGCGGATGCTCGAGGCGACGGAAGCGGCGCTTGCCGTCGACGGCGAGCTGCTCGACGCGGCGGAGCGCGCGGACGTCGATGCGCGCGTCGCGGCGCTGCGCACGATTGCGCAGAGCGACGACGTGGATGCAATCGAAGCGTCGACCAAGGCGCTGGCCGAAGGCACCGACGAATTCGCCGCGCGCCGGATGGACAAGGGCATCAGGCTGGCGCTCGCCGGTCGCCGGCTCGACGAAATCTGAACGAACGACTCGCGTGCCGGCCGGGAACGGGCGGCGCTATGATGAATTGTGCGGCGCATGCCGCCGCACGCTGACTGACGGAACGGACATGCCTCAACTGGTGGTGCTGCCTCATGTCGAACTGTGCCCGGAAGGCGCGGTGATCGACGCGACGCCCGGCAAGAGTATTTGCGACAACCTGCTCGAACACGGCATCGAAATCGAGCACGCGTGCGAAAAGTCGTGCGCGTGCACGACGTGCCACGTGGTGGTGCGGGAGGGCTTCAACGAACTCGATCCGTCCGAAGAGGACGAGGACGATCTGCTCGACAAGGCTTGGGGCCTCGAGCCGACGTCGCGCCTGTCGTGCCAGGCGATCGTGAAGGACGATACGGATCTGGTGGTCGAGATCCCGAAGTACTCGATCAATCACGCGAAAGAAAATCACTGACGGGAGGGCGGGCGATGAAATGGACCGATTCGCGCGAAATCGCGATCGCGCTGGCGGACGCGCATCCGGATGTCGATCCGAAGCGCATCAATTTTGTCGATCTGCGCCAGTGGGTGCTCGCGCTGGACGGGTTCGACGATGATCCCGCGCATTCCGGCGAGAAGATCCTCGAGGCGATCCAGGCACACTGGATCGACGAATCGGACTTCGACGACGAAGACTGAGGCCTATTTCAGGCGTCCACGTCCGGACGCGCATCGCCCGGCACAAAGCAAACGGCTCGTGATCGCTCACGAGCCGTTTTTTCATATGCGTCAGGCTGCCCGCGTACCGTGTGCGGGCAAGTCCGGCGCGGTTACGCGCCGACCAGCGTGCCGTTCTCGATCCGCACGCGCTGGCCCTGGGCGAACGGCGGCGCTTCGTGATACGTGAACGTCCGGGTCGTGCCGTTTTCCATCTGCACTTGTACCTGGTAGTCGGTTTCGGCGCGCACCTGTTTCTCGACCTGATTGCCCGCCAGGCCGCCACCGAGCGCGCCGAGCAGCGTCATTGCGGTGCGGCCGTTGCCGTGACCGAACTGGTTGCCGAGCAGGCCGCCCGCCGCTGCGCCGCCGACCGCGCCGATGCCGGTACTCTGGCCGGCCGTGCGAATCGGGGTGATGGCGGCGACCGTACCGCAGGTCTGGCAATACGACGGCTGCTGTGCGTAGCCCGGTTGTGGCTGCTGCGCATATTGCGGCGGCTGCGGTGTCGTCGAGGCGTGGTGCTTGTGATGCGTTGCTGCCGGACGCGGTGCCGGCTGCGGCTGCGTTTGCGCGATCTGCGCTGGCGGCTGTTGCTGCCGCATGCCTTGCTGGGCTGCCAGTTGCTGAGCCTGCGCGGTGCGGGCCGAACTTGCGACTGCCGCGGTATCGACGGCGGGTTGCGACGCGATCAGCGCGGCCTGCGTCTGGCCGTTTTGCGCGTCGCCGCTGGTGGCCTTCGGGATCAACCCGGTGACAGCCGCGGTCGCGGCGAGGCTCGCGATGATGACGGCGCCCGCCGCGGTTGCGACGAGGGGGTGGAGGCGTTGTTTTTGCGTGGTGGTCGGGTTCTGGTTATCCATTTTTGCTCTCCTGTCGATCCGCGTTAGCGCTTCAGCGCTTACGCGGATCCCATGCTTCGCGCTCGATCCGATATCGACCGAACCGGATGCATTTGTGCTCGGTGAGGTTCCTTGCTGCACAAGGAGTGTCGTCCATGCGCCTGACGGGCACGGTATCAAGTTGTAACGATTCGCTGCCGAAGTTTGCCGGCGGAGGGACGCGAAACCGGCGTGCTGCCGTTTCGGCTTGAAAACAAAAGGGGGGAGATCAGTTGCCGGCGAGCGCCGGCAGGCGGGATTTACGCGCGGTTACAAAGCTGCCGGCTGTACGCCGCCACGGGGCGGGGCACAGCCGGCGCGGCCGCTCAGTCTTCGCGGCGCAGGTGCGGGAACAGCAGCACGTCGCGGATCGTCGGGCTGTCGGTCAGCAGCATCACGAGACGGTCGATGCCGATCCCGCAGCCGCCCGTCGGAGGCATCCCGTACTCGAGGGCGCGAATGTAGTCGGCGTCGAAGTACATGGCTTCCTCGTCGCCGGCATCCTTCTGCTCGACCTGCTTCTTGAAACGTGCGGCCTGGTCTTCCGGATCGTTCAGCTCCGAGAAACCGTTCGCGATCTCGCGGCCGGTCATGAACAGCTCGAATCGCTCGGTGATGCCCGGCACCGTGTCCGATGCGCGCGCGAGCGGCGACACTTCCACCGGGTAATCGATGATGAAGGTCGGCTCCCACAGCTGGGATTCCGCGGTTTCCTCGAACAGCGCGAGCTGCAGTGCGCCGAGGCCGGCGTTCAGGAACGCCGGCTGCGTGACGTCGACGCCGAGGCGCTTCAGTTCGCTGCGCAGGTACGCGTCGTCCGACAGCTGGCCGTCGGTGTACTGCGGCGCGAATTTCTGGATCGCCTGCGTGATCGTGAGGCGATGGAACGGCTTCGCGAGGTCGAGCTCGCGGCCCTGATACTGGATCGTCGCGGTGCCGAGCGCATCGATCGCCGCCTGGCGGATCAGCTGCTCCGTGAAGTCCATCAGCCAGCGGTAGTCGGTGTACGCGGCATAGAACTCCATCATCGTGAATTCCGGATTGTGACGCGGCGACACGCCCTCGTTACGGAAATTCCGGTTGATTTCGAACACGCGTTCAAAGCCGCCGACGATCAGCCGCTTCAGGTACAGCTCGGGCGCGATGCGCAGGAACATCTGCATGTCGAGCGCGTTGTGGTGCGTGACGAACGGCTTCGCCGCCGCGCCGCCCGGAATCGGGTGCAGCATCGGCGTCTCGACTTCCATGAAATCGGCGTTGTCCATGAACTGGCGGATCGACGCGATCGTCTTCGTGCGCGCGCGGAACGTGTCGCGCGTTTCCGGCGTGACGATCAGGTCGACGTAGCGCTGGCGATAGCGCATTTCCTGGTCGGCGAGGCCGTGGAACTTGTCCGGCAGCGGACGCAGCGCCTTCGACAGCAGGCGCAGCTCCTTGCACTGGACCGACAGCTCGCCCTTGTTGGTGCGGAACAGCACGCCGCGCGCGGCGACGATATCGCCGAGGTCCCACTTCTTGAATGCGTCGTAGGTTTCCGCGCCGACGTCGTTCGGCGTCACGAAAAATTGAATCTGGCCCGAACCGTCCTGCACCGTCGCGAAGCTCGCCTTGCCCATCACGCGCTTGAGCATCATGCGGCCGGCGATCGCGACTTCGAACGGGTTGGCTTCGAGCGTCGCCTTGTCCGAGTCGGCGAATGTCGCCTGCAGTTCGGCGGCGCGATGCGTCGGGCGGAAATCGTTCGGGTAGGCGATGCCCTGGTCGCGCAGGGCGCGCAGTTTCTCGCGGCGCTCGGCGATGATCTGGTTTTCGTCCGCCGCGACGGCGGGCTGCGTTTGGGTCGATTCGTTCATGATGATCGGGATTCGGGATGGATGCGGCAACGCAAACGGGAGGGGGGCGGCGCGGCAGGGCCGCGCCGCGGCGCTTATACGCCCTGTTTCAGGCTCGCGCTGATGAAGTCGTCGAGATCGCCGTCGAGCACCGCTTTCGTGTTGCTCATTTCGACGCTCGTGCGCAGATCCTTCACGCGGCTCTGGTCGAGCACGTACGAGCGGATCTGGTGGCCCCAGCCCACATCGGTCTTGCTCGATTCGAGCTTGTCCTGCTCGGCCTGGCGCTTGCGCAGCTCGGCCTCGTACAGCCGCGACTTCAGCATCGCCATCGCTTCCGCGCGGTTGCGGTGCTGGGAGCGGTCGTTCTGGCATTGCACGACGATGCCGGTCGGCATGTGCGTGATCCGCACCGCCGAGTCGGTCTTGTTGATGTGCTGGCCGCCCGCGCCCGATGCGCGGTACGTGTCGATGCGCAGGTCGGCCGGGTTGACCTCGACTTCGATCGAGTCGTCGATTTCCGGATAGACGAACACCGACGAGAACGACGTGTGGCGGCCGCCCGACGAATCGAACGGCGACTTGCGCACGAGGCGGTGAATGCCGGTTTCGGTGCGCAGGTAGCCGTACGCGTATTCGCCCGAGACCTTGATCGTCGCGTTCTTGATGCCGGCGACGTCGCCGTCGGACTCTTCGAGCACCTCGGCCTTGAAGCCCTTGCGCTCGCAGTAGCGCAGGTACTGGCGCAGCAGCATCGACGCCCAGTCGCACGCCTCGGTGCCGCCGGCGCCGGCCTGGATGTCGATGAAGCAGTTGTTCGGGTCGGCCGGATTCGAGAACATCCGGCGGAACTCGATGTCGGCGACGCGCGTTTCGAGTTGCGCGGCGTCGGATTCGGTGGCGACGAGGGTGTCTTCGTCGCCTTCCTCGCGCGCGAGCTCGAACAGGTCGTGCGCGTCGCGCAGGTCGCTATCGAGCGCCGTCAGCGTGGTGACGACGCCTTCGAGCAGCTTCTTTTCGCGGCCGAGCGCCTGGGCGTTCTTCGAATCGTTCCAGACGTTCGGATCTTCGAGTTCCTTGTTGACTTCGGCTAGACGCGCTGACTTGGCGTCGTAGTCAAAGATACCCCCGAAGCTCGCCCGCGCGGCGGCGCAGGTCGAGCAGGGAGCTTTCGATCGCGTTGAGACGTTCCGCTTCCATGATCGTTTCGCTTTTCGTGCTTCGTAAAAAAGCGGAATTATAGCCGATCGGGGCCGCCGGTCATGGCCGCCGCCACGCCGTGCGTGCCCTGTCAGGCGCGGCGGCGCGCTTCCGTTATTCCCCTTTATGCGGCCGCGTGCTCGACGATC